>JAZUJF010000235.1:0-28674 GCA_045642585.1 Candidatus Limivicinus sp. | reverse complement strand
AAAGGGCATATTGTCGGTGTCATGCTTGTGAGGGGGGAAGCCGGCCCAGTTGCCGGGGGTGCAGTAAGCCTCACCGATGGTGAGCTTTTTGGCGTTGGTGGTGCCGTCAATGATGAAGGAGGTCTCGCGCTCCCAGGGCTTTACGCCCAGAGTCATAAGGCGTACACCGTCGGCGGGAAGGATCTGAGCCTCGGTGTCCTCTTCAACGGGAGTATCGCATACAGCGATCTTCACATGCTCACATCCGGTAAAGGTGACGGAGCTGTTGCGGCCCACATAGACGCTCCATGCCTTCTTATTGCCGAAAACATCGTTGCGTCCGCCCACATACTTCTGGTTGACGGCGCCGGAAACATCGGCATGTCCGCCCAGGAAAATGAAGCCGTATTCCTTGCCCTCGGTCTCGACGGTGACGCTGTCGCCCTTGTTGAGCTCGATGATGCCGAACTCAAGCTGGCTCAGAGAGCACTTGCCGATCTCGCAGAGCTTGGTATAGCCGATAGCGGGTGTGTAATGCTTCTTGAAATTCATGATAATACCTCCGTAAATATAAATTCTGGGTTTATTTTAAAGGATAGTACCGGGAAAAACAAGTGTCTGTGTAAAAATCGCCCTGTTCCGTCAGCCCTGACCGTGGTAAACCGGCATAAGCGCCCTGACGATCTTCCTGTAAGTCTCAAAACCTTTGTCGTAAACGGGAATATTCTCTTCCTTCGGGCAGACGGTGTCCGCCACGACCACGCACCTGTCTACGCTGTCCTGCCAGTCTGAGAACATTCCGACGGTGACGCCCGCCATCATGGCCGAGCCAAGAGAGGAGTCGTTATCCATGGTGCAGGTCAGAGGTGTTGCCAGCACATCGCACAGGATCTGACGCCAGAGTCTTCCCTTTGCTCCGCCGCCGATAAGGCGGAACTGTTCGACCGCTATATTCTGGGCCTTTATCTCCTCTATGCTGTCCCGCATGGAATAGGCAACGCCCTCCATGACGGCACGGGTGAAATAGCCCTTGGTGTGGTGCATCTTAACGCCCGTAAAGCTGGCGCAGAGCTCATCGTCATAGTAGGGGGTCATCTCGCCCTGCAGATAGGGGTGGAATATGAGACCGTCCGCCCCGGGAGGTGTCTGCTCGGCGGCCCGGTTCAGTATCTCATAGACACTCTCCTTGTCGTGCTTTCCGAGCTCACGCTCATACTGACCCAGTACATCTCTGTACCACTTGTAGGAGGCGGCGCAGGTGCGGGTGCCGGTACCGGGATACCACATTCCGGGGATAATGTGCTTGTAGTTGAAGAACTGATGTGAGGGGATGGGCCCTGTGGTTATGGGGCATATTCTGCCGGCGGTGGCAAGCTTAACGGTGGCGCAGCCCTCACTGACAGCACCGGAGGCATAGACCTCCATGACGGTATCGGTTGTGCCCACAAGCACCGGGGTACCTGCCGCAAGACCGCTGATACGGGCAAAATCCTCGGACACAAGGCCGGCAATATCCGTGGGCTTTCTGATCTCCGGCAGCATATCCACGGTAAATCCCACTATGTCACACAATTCGGGGACCCATTGCTCTGTGCGGTCATCGGCAAGCATCGCGCCCATGGCCTCGATGTTGTCGGTGAAAAAGTCTCCGGTGATGCGGTGGCGCAGATAGTCCTTCAGGAAATAGACCCGGCGCACTTTTGCCATGGTCTCGGGCTCATTCTCGTTGAGCCAGATAAGCTGCGGCAGAGTCCAGGCGGCGGAAACGGAGTTCACCGAGTGCTTTTTCAGAAGCCCGGCATAATTCTCCTTAACATACTGCACCTGTTTCGTGCAGCGCTTGTCCGACCAGTGGATGAAGTTTCTCACCGGCCTGTCGTCCTCGCCGCAGAGAACGGCCATATGGGTAGCCGCGTCGATGGAGAGCGCCGCAATATCCGCGGGGTCAACCCCGCTCTTATCGAGACAGGCGCGCACATTGATGTGCATGGCCTCAAAAAGCTCATCCGCGTTCTGTTCAAGCCAGCCGGGGAAGGGATAGTAGGAGGGGTATTCCAGAGATGCCGTGGCGACCACACGCCCGGTATCCTCAAGGAGCGTAGCCTTGGAGGAGGAGCCCCCGAAATCAACACCTATTGTATATCTGTGTGCCATAAAAACCTCCGCGGTATTACCGCACAATGATCCTGATGCAAATACCATTATACCATCCGTACATAAAAAATTCAATCGTTTTTGTAATTTTATTTCAGATTTCAGAAAAAATATATTGAAATATTATTTCGTGAGGAGTATATTATAGCCGTGGACAAAGTCCGTGTTAAAATGTTTATGAAATTCAGGAGGAAATGAGTCATGGAATTCCGTGGATTTATGAATCAGTTCATTCTTGCGGAACTTGAAGATGCTGTGGGCGAAGAGAATGTCAGCGTTCTCAAGGGAGACAAGCTGGCATACGCTACCGACTACTTCTGGGTGTCCAGAATGGTCGTTGACAAGGGCGGCGAGTCGCCTCTGCCCGATTATATCGTTCGTCCCGGCAGCGCAGAGGAGGTTTCCAAGGTCCTCAAGATCGCCAATTACTATAAGATCCCCGTGCAGACCTGGGGCGGCGGCTCCGGCTCTCAGGGCGGCGCTCTGCCCATGGCAGGCGGTATTCTGCTTGACATCAAGCGCATGGACAAGCTTATCAAGATCGACACCAAGTCCGGCTACATCACCTGCGAGACCGGTATGATCTTCCAGACTCTGGAGTGGTACGCCAACGAGCAGGGCTACAGTGTGATGCATCTGCCCCCCTGTCTGACCTGCTGCACCGTGGGCGGCGCTCTGGCTCACAACGGCATCGGTATCCTCTCCACCAAGTACGGCAAGATCGACGATCAGGTAGTCAATCTGGAGGTCGTTCTCCCCAACGGTGACATTATCAACACCCTGCCCGTTCCCAAGCACTCCTCCGGCCCCAACCTCATCAACATCTTTGTGGGCTCCGAGGGCACTCTCGGCGTTATGACCAAGGTCACCTTCAAGATCGTGAAGCTGCCCGAGATCCGCCGTCATCACGCCTTCCTGTTCCCCGACATCACCACCGGCTACAATGCCTGCCGTGAGATCGTTCAGGCTGTGAAGCCCTCGATCGTGCGTCTTTTCGACGAGGCTGAGACCGTTTCCATCATCAAGCAGGTCATCGGCTTCGAGAAGAAGGGCTCCTTTATGAATCTGACCCTTGAGGGCTACAAGACCATCGTCGCCGCGGAGGAGGAGCTGATGCTCTCCATCGCCGAGAAGTACGGTGCGCAGTATCTGGGCACAGAGTACGGCGAGAAGTGGTTCCAGAACCGCATCACCTTCTTTTATCCCGGCATCATGATGAACAACCCCAAGATGTTCGGTACCATTGACTCCACCGGTACCTATGACAATATCGAGAAGATCTACTGGGCAATGAAGAAGGCCGTTGAGAAGTACCCCGGCGTCAGATTTATCTCCCACAGCTCCCACTGGTATGACTGGGGCTGCATGAACTATTCCCGCTTCATCATTGACAATCCTCCCGAGGACGAGGAGGAGTGCATCCGTCTCCACCAGAAGATCTGGAACGACGGTGTGCGTGCCGCTATCGAAAACGGCGGCGTTATCAATGACCACCACGGTGTCGGCCTGAAGCTCTCCCGTCTCATGAAGGAAGGCTACGGCCCTGCAATGCAGGTGCTGGAAGGTCTGAAGAAGCAGCTTGACCCCAACGGAATAATGAATCCGTACAAGATGGGCCTTTGATCAATAAGGAGGTAAAAGACTATGTTTTCTGCTGCCAACTCTAAGCAGGCCGATATGTGCCGTTTCTGCTGGATGTGCCGTCACATCTGCCCCGTCGCAGGTGCCACCGGCTCCGAAGGCTGGGGTCCCCGCGCAAGAGGCATCATGGTGTCCATGATCGAGCGCGGCACCGAGTACGATGCGGAGGTCGCCGACGCGATGTATCACTGCACCATGTGCGACGCCTGTGCCAATGACTGCGTCACCGGCTGGAGGCCCACTGATTTCACCCGCGAAGCAAGAATGCACGCTGTGGTCAATGACATCGCCCCCGCGGCTGTCATGACCGAGATCGACAATATCATGCAGAAGGGCAACATCTACGGCGTGGATGTAAACGCTTCTCTGGCAGAGGAGCTCAAAAAGCTCCCCGCAAAGGCCGACACTCTCCTCTACATCGGTCAGACCGGCCGCACCTTCGGTGCCGATACCGCTCTGGCAGTCATCAGCCTTCTCAGAAAGGCAGGCGTCAGCTTCACCGCTCTTGCAGACGAGAAGCCCACCGGCGCATTCCTCGGTGACCTCATGGGCTTCACAGGCGATGTGCAGGCTGTTGCCGCCAAGGCCGCCGAGGCAGTCGCCGCCACCGGTGCCAAAAAGGTCGTGGCTCTGGCTCCCTATGATGCGGTCATGTTCCGCGAGAAGTTCAGCGAATGGAAGCTTCTTGAGGGCGTAGAGATGACCACCGCCACCGCATTCGTGGGAGAGCTCCTGGCAAACGGTGCGCTTAAGGCAAAGACCGTTGACCTCACCGCCTCCGTTCAGGAGCCTGTGAAGCTCACCCGCGGTCTGGAGGAAGAGGAGCCCGTTATGGCGATAGTCAAGGCTCTGGGCGTGAACTACATCCCCCTGTTCCTCCACGGCAAGATGTCCCGCTGCGTCAGCACTCCTCTTATGGAATGCTTCGATGCCGTCGTCTCCAGACGCATGGTCGAGGTCCGCTGCGACGATGCCCGCCGTATCGGCTCTCCTGCCATTATCACCTGCTCTGCCGATGACAGCTACATCATGGGCAAATATGCCTCCGATATTAAGATCATCGACCTGTTCAGGCTTCTCGACGAAAACTGCTGATAAAATTCCCATGCGCAAAATGTGCGCCACGATAAATGAAAGCGGATGGCGCATGGGAATTTTTTCGCATCCGTTTTGGTTGCCCCGTCAGGGGCGAGAAACGGGCGATTATTATAATCTTTACTGTGGAAGCAGAGCTTTCACAGTAAAAACTACATATGCTGTCACAGCTTCGTGATCATGCGGGGCTGTGACAGCAAAAATGCCGCATAATATAGTGAAAGAGCAAATTTCCTCATTTGTTTACTTCCGTTATGCGGCATTTATGGTATAGTATTGATACCGATCAGTTTTGTGCCCTCCGAAAAGGAATTGCTGAATGAACATCATTGTCTGTCTGAAAATGGTCTCCCGCTCCACATATTCGGATCTGTTTCCGGAAAGCGCATCCTCCGACAGGCTCTCCGGCGGTCAGCTGGAGCTGAACCCTGCGGACGCCTACGCTCTGGAGCTGGCCCTTAGAATCAAAGACAAAGCCCCCGGGACTCACATAACCGTCATCACCATGGCGCCGAAGCAGGGCGAACAGATCCTGCGCACCGCTCTTGCCATGGGTGCGGATGAGGCCGTCCATGTGTCGGACCGTGCCTATGCAGGGTCGGACACCGTCGCCAGCGCCGCAGTCCTTGCCGGGGCAATACGCACTCTGGGCCATACTGATCTCATTCTCTGCGGAAAAAAGGCCATTGACTCCGAGACCGGCCACATAGGTCCTCAGCTGGGTCAGGCTCTCGGTATTCCCTGTATCGGAAATGTGCTGTCATTCTCTGCCGATGACGGCGCTGTCAGAGCTCTGCGGGCTCAGGCAGACGGGACGGCAGAATACCGCTGTCCCTATCCCGCTCTGCTCACGGTTATAAACGGTACATCTATGGTGCGCGTACCCACCATATTCGGCCTTCGCAGGGCGAAAAACGCCGGGATACGGGTGGTTTCCTCCGATACTGTCCCCGCCGCGAAATCGGGTACAGAGACCGTATCGGTCAATGAACTGAGCTTTGCCCACAGGCACGGTGTCAGGGAGACTGACATTGCCCGCGGAACGGAAGGGCTGGTGGGACTGCTGTGAACGAGTTTTGGGTCATCACCGGTGCCGTTACCGAGTCCTCCGCCGCTCTGGCGGAGAAATGCCGTCAGCTGGCAGAGCAAAAAGGATTAAGCCTGAAAATAATTCTGGTCCGAAAAAGCGGCCCCCTCTGGGTGGATGCCGCAGTGGAGGCGCTGAAAAAGCAGTGGCTCCTCCGCCGACCGGATGCGATTATATTTGAATGTGACAGATTTTTCTCGGAGGTGGCTCCGGCCTTCGCCTTCTCCATCGGGAGAGGCATTACGGCCGACTGCACATCTCTGGAGTGGGACGGGCGTTTCGGTCTGCTGCAGATCCGCCCCACCTTCGGCGGCAGGAAGATCGCCGTCAACCGCAGCATGGATAAGCCCTATATTGCCACCGTCCGCGTGGGCTGCTTCGGCAGAGCCTCCACCGGGCTTGAGGGTATATCGGTCGAGGAGCTGGATGTGGGCGAGAGTCTGAGTCCCATTGAGCTTCTGGGCTATCTGTCCCATACAGAGGAGCAGAAGTCCCTCCAGAGCTCGGAGATAATCCTCTCCGGAGGTCTGGGTATGGGAGGAAAAGAGAATTTCCGAAAGCTTCGGGAGCTGGCCCGGCGCATCGGTGCCGGAGCGGGTGCCTCCAGAGCGGCTGTCGCCGCGGGCTATGCCGATTACAGCTCGCAGGTGGGGCAGACCGGTGTGAGCGTTCAGCCCAGGCTCTATGTGGCCTTCGGCATATCCGGCGCTGTCCAGCATCTCAGCGGTATTCTTGGTGCCGGGACTATTGCCGCCGTGAACATCGACCCCTCCGCCCCTATCCATGATTACAGCGACTATTCGCTGATAGCGGACTGCGGAGATGTGCTGGACGCCCTCCTGAGAAAAATATGATAATGCAGAGAAAGGATACGGGGTTATGGAAAAGATCAATGTGGGAATAATCGGCATGGGCTTTATCGGAAAGCTCCATTATGACAGTCTCAGGCGTCTGGGCAATGTCCACATCAGAGCCATCGCCCTCAGCCCCGGCTCCGATGTTGGCTCCGCCGCCTCACAGTACGATGTGGATTACATCTCATCGGACTGGAAAAAGGTGGTTGACGACCCTGAAATCAGCGTTATCCACAACTGCACCCCCAACCGGCTCCACGACGAGGTCAATCTCTATGCCATCGCCGCCGGCAAGCATATCTACGCCGAAAAGCCCCTGAGCCAGACGGCAGAGGGCGCGGAAAAAGTGTGTCTTGCCGCAGAAAAGGCCGGCATTGCAAACGCTGTCAACCATTCCTACAGGATGAATGCCGCCTTTCAGGAGATGCGAAACCGCATCGAAAGCGGCAAAGCGGGCAGGCTCCTCTATGTGTCCGGCAGGTATATTCAGGACAGTGCCGCCCGGCATACCGATTACACCAAACGCCGTATGCCGGAGGATAACCCTGCCAGAGCTCTTCTGGATATCGGTGTCCACTGGGCAGACGCCGCCGTCTGCGCCGTGGGTATGCCCATTAAAAGGGTGTACGCCAGAATGTACACCCACTACCCTGTCCGTATTGATCCGGAGACCGGAAGCCGGATAGAGATACATTCCGACGACACCACCGCCGTCATGGTGGAATTTGCCGACGGCACACCCGGCAGCGCCATCTTCTCCAAGGTCATGCTGGGTCACAAAAACGACCTGCAGGTGGTCGTCAGCGGCGAGAACTGCGAGCTGCGCTTCGAGGAGGAGCAATGCGACCGGCTCTTTGTGGGCAGCCGTGAGCGCGGAAACGAGACTGTGTTCATGGACAAGGCGTTCGTTGACGGGCGCACTGTTCCTTATATCCTCACCCCCGCCGGCCACAACATGGGCTGGGCCGACGGCCAGCTCAACGCCGTAAAGGCATTCTACGCCTCTATCGCCGACGGCTCCTACAAAACAGGCAAGGTGCCCTATGCCACCTTCAGAGACGGCGTAATGGGCAACAGATTTATTGCCGCCTGCCTCCTGTCTGCGGCGGAGGACAGATGGGCAGAGCTTTAATTTTTAAATCCCCATGCGCAAATGCGCAAAATGTGCGCCACGATAAATGGAAGCGGATGGCGCATGGGAATTTTCTCGCCATCTGCTCTCGGTGAATTAATCATCGCTTACTTAGAGAGGACATCTGACATGACTATTACCGAAAATCTCTCCACTCCCGTTGTAAAGAGCTGCGATGTACTGGTATGCGGGGGAGGTATTGCCGGTATCTCGGCGGCACTTGCCGGGGCGAGACAGGGCAAAAAGGTTATTCTTCTGGAAAAGGGCTTCATGCTGGGCGGTCTTGCCACAGCCGGGCTTATCGCCATCTATCTCCCTCTATGCGACGGTTACGGCACTCAGGTCAGCTTCGGAATCGCAGAGGAGCTTCTGCGGCTGTCTGTGAGTATGTATAATGACGGCAAGCGCGGTGCCGCGTGGCTCGATGGCGGAAAGATGACGGAGAAGGATACCCGCTTTGAAATGAACTATAACCCCCAGCTCATGGCAATTCTCTCCGAACAGCTTCTGCTGAAAGAGGGCGTGGAGATAATGTACGGCACATCTGCCGCCGCCTGCGCAATGGAGGGCGACAGGATAAGCCATGTTATCATCGAGAGCAAAAGCGGCCGACAGGCCATTGAGGCTCTGTCCTTCGTGGACGCCACCGGTGACTGCGATCTGGCAGTATTTTCAGCCGTCCCCACGGCTCTTTTCGGGCAGGGCAACATTCTGGCCTCATGGTATTATTTCCTGGGAAATGAGGGCTATGATCTCAACAAGCTCGGCTTCTCCGACATTCCGGATGAGGACAAGGCCATCCTGGGGGATACGGTGGAGAAGCTTTCGGACAGGCGGTATCAGGGCGTTGATGCCGATGAGATCTCTCAGTTTGTCATAGATTCCCATGCCTCCACCCTTAACGATGTGAAAAAGCGTCAGAGGACCGACCGGAGCTTCCAGCCCGTCACTATTCCCACCGTTCCGCAGCTGAGAATGACAAGAAAGCTCGTGGGAGAATTTGATCTTTCCGCCCGGATGATGCACACCCGCTTTGAGGATTCCATCGGCATGGTGTCCGACTGGAGAAAGCGCGGGCCTGTGTATGAGGTGCCCTTCAGGACTCTGTATTCGGGCAAATGCAGAAACCTCATCTGTGCCGGGCGCAATACCTCCGTCACCGACGCAATGTGGGACATCATGCGGGTCATCCCATGCTGCGCCGTGACAGGCGAGGCGGCAGGTATAGCCGCTGCCATGACCGATGATTTTCCCGCTCTGGATGTCTCCGCCCTTCAGAGCAGATTGAGAGAAAACGGCGTCGTCATTCACGAGGATGATCTGCACTGAGATCCGATCAAAGCTTTTTCAATCAGGCGCAGTTTTATACTGAAACAATGAAATTGGAGAGATGATCCGTGAAGTACAAAACCTTACTGATCGACGACAACAGAATGGCCATTGAGGCGCTGAAAAAGACCATCCCCTGGGATGATCTTGATCTGGAGCTTGTGGGCTGTGCATACGACGGCAAGCAGGGAAGCCTCATGATCCGTGAGCTTGCGCCCGATATTATTCTGTCCGATATCCATATGCCGGAGCTCGACGGTCTGAACATGATAGAGCAGCTGGGCGATGAACTGTCCGGCTCCCGCGTCATCTTCATCACCGCCTATGAGAAGATAGAATACGCCACCCGCGCCATCAGGCTCTCGGCCTTTGACTTCATACTCAAGCCTGTGGACAACAACGAGCTGTGCGCCTCTCTCAAGCGTGCGGTGGAGTCGCTGGACAATGAGCGAAGCGAGAGCGCCCATATAAAGACCGTTGAATCCGTTGCCAGAAGAGCCCGTTTCATTGCCGCCCTCAATGCCCCCGCAGCCGGCGGCGAGCAGGTGGACTTTCTGTCCTTTATGAAGGACATCCCCGCCGAATTTTTCGTAGTACTGGTGCAGGGCACGCAGGGTGTAATAAACGGCCCCTCTCTCCAGAGGCTTGACTACGCCGCCTTTCCCGCCGGGGCAGAGGTCATCTCTGCCGTTGTGGAGGGCGATCTGGTGCTGCTGTGCGCCTTTAAGGAGCCCCTGGAGCAGTGGCATTCTGAGGCCCGCAGGGTGGCTACCATCCTGCTTGACAATATGCTGAACGTGACTCTTTCCATCAGCGACCATCACTATGATATCTCGGAGCTTCGCAAGGCATACGAGGAGAGTATGCACACCCAGCTCCAGCACAATATTTACGGCAAGCACAGTCAGGTGGATTTCTTCGACTCCTCTGAGCTGGGTACGGCCAAGCGCACCCATCTTGTGGACATAGAGCAGCTGTGCAGCAAGCTGGCCGCCAACATCGACACAATGGAGCCGGAGGAAGTCTGGGACACCATTATGGAGAAGAGCGACGGCAAGATCAGGATGATCAAGGTCATGCTCATGTTCATCTGCACCAAGGTCACCCGCAGCAAGATGAATCACTCCTGCTGGGGCGACTCCACGGATATGACGGTGTACGAGCTGCCCAAGCTCCAGAGCGTGGAGGGGGCAAAGCAATGGCTGTTCCTCTTCTTTGATGAGATACGCAGCATAAACGTTCCCCAATCCACAAGCCTTGTGGGAAATGTTCTCGAACACATAAACACCCACATCACCGACGGTCTTGTGCTGGAGGATGTGGCCGCGAAGTTCTTCGTGAGCCCCAACTATCTCTCCATGCTCATAAAGAAAGAGACGGGCATCACCTACCGTCAGCATGTCATAAACGCCAAAATGATCGTTGCAAAGCAGATGCTTGACGACACCAGAATGCGTGTTGAGGATATAGCCTACGCCATAGGCTATGAGAACTATATAAGCTTCTACAACATATTCAAAAAGAGCGAGAAGATGAGCCCCACCGAGTACAGGCTCAATAAGCACGAGGGCTGATACGCCCCGGGACAGCAGAGGTCAGACCCATGGAAAGCATAATAAAACGCATACGCAGTGCGCCGTTTTCGCTGAAGCTGCTGACGGTGTATCTGTTCTCCCTGTTTATCGTCATAGGTCTTGTCACATATGAGCAGGTAACTGCCTCCATCACCATGGTAGAGCAGTCGAGCTATCAGAATCTGGATATGCTGACCGAGCAGATCTCCCTTAACTTCGCAAACTATCAGGAATCCTGCACCGCGAACACATATTCTAGACTCCGGGCCCTTGATGTCCCGAGGCTTATGAATCAGTTCAATTCCAACGACAATGTCAGCACATTCTCCATTCGCTACGCTCTGGCTCAGATGATCACCGAGGGTAGCGACTATGACTATGTGATAATAGAGACCCTTGACAAGACCACCGCAGACGCCGGCTACAGCGCCGTGCGCGGAAACGAAAAGCTCATGCCTACAGCCGAGACCGCAAAGCGGCTTCTTGCGGAGCACAGTGAGGAAGAGCACGTGTCCGTCAGGTGGAAATACATCGATGGCCGCGGCCTGTTTTATATCTGCGATATGTACGACATCAGTCCCCTGCGCCATGTGGGCCGGGCGGTTTTTCACTTCAAGGATGAACTGTTTTCCGTCAGTGAGAGCTATAAGAACACCGGCTTTGTTTTCTGCGACTCCGACTATAACTACATATGCCACGCCGGCTCCCACGGTATTCCGGTCCTCTCCGAGGTTCTGGATGCCTCCATCTCCGGGGCACGGTCCACCGACAATTACTTCCTCTCAAAATATGAGACCGGCGGATGGGTGACCGTGGGCTATTCCTCAAAGGAGATATATAACGAGAGCCGTAGCAATATCGTCCGTCTCGGCGTACAGTACGGCATTCTGGGTCTTATTCTGGGCATAGTCATGGGTCTGTTCCCCATAATCTCCCTGCACAAAAAGCTCAATGTTCTGAATGTCTCCATGCAGAAGGTGGCGCAGGGTGACTTCGGCTACAGGGCTCAGATCAAGGGCAGCGACGATATCAGCCGCATCGCCTACACCTTCAACTACATGACCCAGAGAATAAGCGAGCTGCTTGACGAGCTGCTTGAAAAGGAGCTGGCAAAAAAGGACGCCGAGTTCCAGATCCTTGAATACAAGTACCGCTCTCTGGAGACTCAGATCAGACCCCATTTCATCTATAACGCCCTTGAGGTCCTCAATTCCATGGCCAAGGTCAAGGGCGATGAGCAGATGGCCGAGATAGTTCAGCGCATCAGCCGCTATTTCAGGAACATCACCGTCAACACCACCTGCCAGTATATCACCACGAAGCAGGAATTCGACGCTCTGGAGGACTATACGGAGATATACCGTCTCATATACGGCGACACTCTCCATGTGACCTTCAGCGCCCGGGAGGCGGCAAAGAGCGCGATGCTTCCCACCATGATCGTACAGCCCATCGTGGAGAACGCCCTGAAGCACGGTATACGCGGGCAGAACGAGCAGTCCGAGCTTATTGTCCACGCCTATCAGGAGAACGACAAGCTTGTGATCTCCGTCAAGGACAGCGGCTACGGCCTGTCAAGTGAACAGCTCCGGCGCATAAACGCCGGCCAGACCTCCCCCAGCCGGGAGCACAGCGGCATCGGCCTTGAGAATGTCCGTGAGCGTCTGAAGCTCCTGTACGGAGACAACGCCTCCTTCTCCATTGATAATCGCCCCGAGGGAGGCGCCGTTGCCAGAATCATTATTCCCTTCACATACAGCGAGCCCGCTTCAGGGGATGATGAGTGGGACATTGATCTGGAATAGAAAACCCTGTTTTCAGAAAAACATATATTCCTCCTCACTTCGGCCTTATTATCGTAAGTTAGGTAAATAGCATTTCGGCCTTTTGAGGGCTATAATCTATATTCGGTTAATAACAGCAACCCTGTTTTCATAAAATGCTTTCTTTAAGGAGAAAAAATCATGCTTAGTTATGAAGTGAAGATCGGTCTGGTTCCCATCCGCAGAGATGTCACCCCCCGTCCCGGTATTTTCAACTGGGAGATCGCCGAAGAGCGCGGCAGGAAGTGCGTTGAGTACATCGAGAAGAATTTTGCATCCGAGCATGTGAGCTTTGTTGACCTGAAGGGCATCAACGCCGTTGACACTCTCTACTGCGACAGCGATGTTGAGAAGGTCGTTGAGCGCTTCAAGGCCGAGAAGGTGGACGCGGTATTCCTCATTAACGCAAACTTCGGTCAGGAAGAGGTGGCGGGCGCCGTTGCCAAGGCCATCGGCAAGCCGGTCCTTCTCTGGGGGCCTGTGGATGACCGCTTTGATGCCGACGGTATGCGTTACACCGACTCCCAGTGCGGTCTGTTCGGTATGAGCCGTATGCTCCAGCGCATGAATGTTCCCTTCACCTATGTTGAGAACTGCGCTGTGGATGATGAGAGACTGGCAAAGGGCTTCGATAGGTTTGTCCGCGTTGCCTGCGCCGTGAAGAACTTCACAGGTCTGCGTGTGGCACAGGTTGGTATGCGTCCCAAGCCCTTCAACTCCGTCATCTTCAACGAGGGCGAGCTGATGGACAAGTTTGACATCCATGTGATCCCCATTAACCTTGCCGTCGTAAACGACAGATACAACAGGATCCTTGCCGAGCGCAAGGAGGAGCTGGCTGCCGGTGCAGAGGAGTTCCGCTCCATCTATGAGATCGACGCTCTCTCCGAGCCTGTGCTGGAGAAGGTCTACGCCTTTGTTCTGATGTACAAGGAGCTCTTTGAGGAATTCAATGTCTCCGCGATCTCTGCCGAGTGCTGGACAGCCATGCAGCTTCTGGTGGGCGCAATGCCCTGCTCCGCATACGGTATCCTGGCCGATCAGGGCTATATCATCGGCTGCGAGAGCGATATGCACGCCACTCTCACTCAGGTCATGCTCAAGAGTCTCGCACTGGGCGAGAAGAAGCCCTTCCTGGGCGAGTTCACCGCACGCAATCCCCAGAATCCCAACTCCGAGCTGCTGTGGCACTGCGGCCCCTTCGCAAACAGCCTCCGCAAGAAGGACGAGCCCTGCAAGATGGTCAATATGCGCGAATACTTCCATGTACAGGACGGCCACTACACCGTGGCCCGCATCGATCAGGAGCACGGGAACTACTCCGTTCTCGCCGGCGAGTGCAAGAGCTGCGAAGGCCCCTATACCTTCGGCACCTATCTGTGGGCGGAGTTCGACGATCTGGACAAGTGGGAGCGCAAGCTCATTGAGGGTCCCTACATCCACCATATGTCCGAGATCGAGGGCAGCTACACCGAGGAGATAAAGGAATTCTGCAAGTACATACCCGCACTGAGCTTTGAGACCTGCTAATACAGTATAAGGAGAAAATATAATGATCTGCAACCTGAAAGAAGTTCTTGACCTGGGCGATAAGGGCGGCTTTGCTGTCCCCGCGTTCAATGTTTACAATCTTGAGACCGTCATGGGCGTAAAGCAGGCAGCCGAGGAGACCGGCTCCCCTGTCATCTTCCAGATGTACTCCCGTCTGTTCGACTCCGACATTGCAAAGTATGTTGCTCCCATCATCAGGCAGGCTATGGACGACCTGAAGACCCCCTGCGCGTTCCATCTGGATCACGGCGCAGGTCTGCCCGAGGTCATGCGCGCTCTCCACTGGGGCGCAAGCTCCATTATGATCGACCGCTCCACCGAGAGCTTTGAGGACAACATCGCCTACACTAAGAATGTTGTTGAGCTCTGCAAAGAGTGCGGCGTGTTCGTGGAGGGTGAGATCGGCCATGTGGGTTCCACCAAGGACGATACCATGCCCGAGTACACCAAGGTCTCCGAGGCTGTGGAGTTCGTGAACAGGACCGGCGTTGACGCTCTGGCTATCGCTGTGGGTACCGCTCACGGTCACTACAAGAAGGCTCCCGTTCTGGCTATCGACCGCATCGCGGAAATTCACGAGGCCACAGACGCACATCTGGTGCTCCACGGCGGCTCCGGCGTTCCCGACGATCAGATCACCAAGGCGATCAAGGCCGGTATCCGCAAGATCAATATCGGCACCGATGTCTGCTGCAGCTTTCTGGACGGCTGCCGCGCAGTTGATCCCAGCATCATCGCGCTGGATCTGTTCATGCGTGAGCCCACCAAGGCAGTCAAGGAGTTTGCTGTCAACCGCATCAGGCTCCTGGGCTCCGACAGGTAATTTTATAATAACAGTATCGCCGCTATTGCGGCGATACCTGTATCAGGAGAAAGTGCATATGGCAGAAGTACTTGGAATAGGTGCGGTGGTGTATGATGTCATGGTCATCGGCGACGGATTTCCACCTGAAGACACCAAAATAATCGTAAACGAAATGAAGACCCAGTGCGGCGGCCCCGAGGCAACGGCACTGGTAGCTATGACCAAGATGGGTGTTTCCACCCAGCATCTGGGCACCATCGGCGCGGATGCCTCCGGCGAATTTGTGCTGTCGGAGCTTCGCGGCTTCGGCGTGGATGTGAGCAGGGTACGCAAGGTGGAGGACGCGCGGAGCTTCTTCGCCCTTGTGTATGTGAACTCCGAGAACGCCAGCCGCACCTGCATCGTTGACCGGGGTACGGCTCCCATGCCCACCGAGAGAGATCTTGATCTTGAGTCTCTTAAAAAGGCAAAGTTCCTCCATGTGGACGGCAATCAGATAGATTTTGCCATCATGGCGGCAAAAAAAGCAAGAGAGCTGGGCGTTAAGGTCAGCTATGATGCCGGCGGCAACTATAAGGGCATTGAAGATCTGCTGCCCTGGGTGGATGTTCTCATCCCCTCCGAGGAATACACCCTGAAGCTCACCGGCTGCGGCAACGCGCTGGATGCGGCAAGGGTCATATACGACCGCTATCATCCCGAGACTCTCGTTATCACTCAGGGCTCCCGGGGCGGCTTTATCTACGAGGACGGCAGGGAAGTCCGCTACCCCGTGTTCCCGGTGGAGGCTGTTGATACCAACGGCTCCGGCGATACCTTCCACGGCGCATTCGTGGCCGCCAAGGTCAAGGGCATGAGCGATTACGACGCCTGCTGCTTTGCCTCCGCCACTGCGGCACTCAAGTGTACCCGCTTCGGCGCACAGCACGGCATCCCCTATTATGATGAAGTAATTGAGTTTATGAAGACAAATAAAAGAGAGGTTCGCAATGGATAAGCTTGAAGAACTGCGCAAGGTCAATCCTCAGATAGAGATATGCTCCGTAAATGATCCCGAGTTCAGACGCTACGGCAGGGTGATCACAGCTGACACAAAGAGCATCTGCGAGAAGACCGAGGCCGCGGCCGAGTTCCCCGCGGAGGGCAGCAAATATGTGCCCTCTCTGGAGGCTATCGATGTATCGCCCGAGGCCGATGTTATCCGTGAGGTGTATTGCGGCGGTCTTGACGAGCAGATCGGCCTGTGCTGGGGTCACTCCGATACTCTCAACGCTCTTGAGTGGCACACCTGCAACGAGTTCAATATCGCCGTGCGTGAGCTGGTTCTGCTTCTGGCAAAGCGTGATGATATTGATGCCGACGGCAGACTGGATTCCTCCAGGGTCAGGGCTTTTTATCTCGCACAGGGAGAGATGATCGAGGTGTATTCCGACACTCTCCACTTCTGCCCCTGCGAAGTGAGCAGGAAAACCGGCTTCTCCTGCATTGTCGGCCTTCAGCGCGGCACTAACCTGCCCCTGACCGAAGATCAGCGTAAGGACAAGCTCTGGGCCAGGAACAAGTGGCTCATCGCCCATGAGCAGAATACCGGTCTCGTTGCCAGAGGTGCCTTCTCCGGCATCTACGGCGAGAACTGGAAGATCAATCCCATAGACTGATCACGATAGCATAATTGACAGACCCCCTGAACCGATAATGGCTCAGGGGGTCTGATGCTAAGGAAACGCTGATTAATTTGGTGAGAGCAGATGCCGAGATAATTCGGGTTCTGATGACGGCACTTTTTTGCAGAAATACTTTGTGTATTGCAAGAAAAAGTGACTAAATCAGAGCACTAATTTTCCGGCAGATGCCGAAAGTGAATTATTCAGCGTTTCCTTAATTATTGAAATCCCTAATTCTCAGTCGTCCGCTCCCAGAGCCTCGATACCGGTGGTATTTTCCACCTTAACGGCCCTGATGCTCTTGACAAGCAGAGTAAAGACCGCGCAGCTGAGCACCAGCAGGACAGTGGAATATACCGGCAGAACGCGCCATGCGCCGGTCATGTTGAAAACGAGACCCAGCAGGATGGGGGTAATGGTCTGAGCCGACATGGAAGCGGTGTAGTAATAGCCGGTGAACTTGCCGATCTTGTTGGAGGAACACAGCTCCACCACCATGGGGAAGGAGCAGTTATGGACCAGCGCCATGCCGAAGCCCTTGATGACCCATACGGCATAGAGGATCACAGGGAAGGTGTATTCCCCGTGGGCACTCTTTTCTGCCACCACACCTGTGGGAGAAATGAAGCACATGAGCACAAGACCCAGACAGCTTATCATAAGGCCTATGGCTATCGTCCATTTTCTTCCTATCTTCTCGGCAATGCCGCCCGCGATGGCAAAGCCCACAACTGAGGCCAGACCTCCCAGAATGGTGAGCCACATGGTCGAGCCGGAGGAGGAGTTCAGATAGTAGATAACATAGTTGCCGATGTATGTTCCGATGGCGTTATCTGCCATAAACCATAAAAACTCCGCGCCCAGAATGGCCAGCAGCATCTTTTTGTTCTCCGGGGACATGGGCTTATCGTCGTCAACCGGAGTGGCGATAGCGGCATACTGCTCGCCCCGCTCCATCTCGTCGTGCATTTCCTCCGCGATCTCGTTCTCCTTGACGCAGAAGAACAGCACCAGAGCGGAGATGACCATGAGCACAGAGGCGATAATAAAGGGCAGCTCGATGATCCAGACATTTCGCGCGGCATCGGGAGCGTTGATGTAGTCGGACAGCTTCAGGAAAATACCCAGAACGGTGGCAAACGCGCCGCCGATATAGCCCATGATGTTGATAATGCCGTTGGCCTTGGCCCGCAACGGCTTGGGAGTAATGTCGGGCATGAGGGAGACGGCGGGGTTGCGGTACATCATCATGAACACCAGAACTACCACCATAATGGCGATCATGCCGGCAATATTATTAGCATGGAACAGCAGGGGGATAAAGGGGAAAGTCACCGCCACGACAGCGGTACCCGTGAGAATATAGGGCATACGCTTTCCGATAGGGGTCTTGGTCCTGTCGGAGAGGTTGCCGAAGACAGGCAGGAGCACCAGCGCCGCCAGATTGTCGGCCGCCATGATTATACCCACCAGCCACTGGACATTGAGTATCTTTTCCGGGTCGCCTGCCTTGAGCTCCGCCGAGGAGATGCCGTACATTCTCCTTGCGAAAATATCGGTGAGGAAGGTGGGGCACCAGGAGTCCCACACCTGCCAGAGAAGCAGTATGCCGAAGAAGGCAAAGCCGATCTGGAATGTGCGCTTGTAATTCAGCCGGAAGCCGTTATCTGCCGCAGTCTTTTTCATATCTGTCCGCTCCTGTCTCAAAGCTTGCACTCAGGCATCAGCTCGTCGGAAATGACACTGAGCATCATATCGAACTTTTCCACATCCTCCGGGGAAAACCTCTGGCGAATGCGATCCATTACCGTCTTCTGATAGTCACTGAGAAGAGATATATAGTTATAATACTTGTCTGACAGAGTCAGGTGGTACTCGCGGCGGTCAAGCCTGGAGTTCTCGCGCTTGATATAGCCCTTTCTTGTAAGGGAATTGACCTTATATGTGGCATTGGACTGGGAGATATTCAGGAAATCCGCGAACTGCCCCACGGTGGGATTGCCCAGCATATGTATGACCTCCAGAGAGAATGCCTCCATTGCCGACAGGGAGCCGTGGCGCTCCCGCACCAGTTCAAATATCCCCTTATAAAAACGGAGCTTGAACTTTTCGTATACATCGTTAAAATTTTTGTCCAGCATGGGATATCCTCCTGCAGTGCGCTCTTTATATATGGTGATCGCTGAATAATTCACTCCCGGCAAATTAACCGTCTTTTACCATGTATTCTACTCCTTCACTGATAATTTGTAAATCGCAAAAGGATAAAAAGCTGTAAAAAAGCGTCGGGAAGCCGAAATCGATCAGCTTCCCGATGTATAAAAATATACTATGTATCATCTTGTGCCGCAGGCATAGCAGACCATCTCCACTTTTCTGAATGCCCGGTCGCTCCAGGGCCATGAGCTATGATCTATCCCGGCCTCCTCCATCAGCTCGTCCGCTCTGTCTGTGCGCAGATCATAGCAGCGATCATACACATCCAGAACGGAGTTCAGGAAATTGTTGAGTCTCTCGTTATCCAGAGTCTCCATCCAGCACTGGACCGCCGAGTACACTTCATCATCAGTGAGCGATGAAGTGTGAGCCCAGTCAAGCAGATGGGCGGCACAGCAGACGGCCCTGAGACTGCTTCCGGAGGAACCCGGCCTCACATCGTCGGTTATCTCGTCCAGAACGGAGTTCAGGCTCTCGTCCCACACAGGCGGGAAAGAGGGGATAAGCGGCACAGGGCTGGGCTCGACCGTTGGCTCCGGCGTGGGCTGGGCGGCAGGCGCAAATGCAGGCTGTACATATACAGGTGCCGGGGTCTCATTCTCGCGCACCACTTCCCCCGGCTTCTCCCCGCAGGCGCAGATACCGGCCGCCATGACTGTAACCAATATACAACATATTACTCTCTTTATCATATCGTTCTCCTTGATAGTGCTCTTTCCTGTATTTTATACCTCATTTCCGGTGTGTCAAGCTCTGCTGTTATTATGATGCTCCGGGCCGCCGGTTTGTTCCTGTCAAAACGCACAAAAAACAGCCGTGTTATTTCAGCATTTCGCCCGGAAAGCACGAATATGAAATTCTTCTTGCAAATGTTCAGCCCCGGCTATATAATAGCCACGGTCAAAAGAGATTTTTAAGTCCGGTACAGAGATGCCGACAAAATCGCTCATACAGTGCCTTCGCCCAACATCAGCGGGGGTATGTCTGCGTGTCTTGTCGGAATGCCGGCAGGGCATTTTCTTTTTGTACAAGGGGGTGCGCGCCATAAAGCACAAAGCTCAGATAATGGACGAGGCCGGGCTTCACCGTGCCCTTATGCGCATTTCCCATGAGATCACCGAAAAGAACAAGGGCGTGGATAATGTGGCTCTGGTGGGTATCTACCGCCGGGGGGAGTCCATAGCCCAGATCATCAGAGAGAACATTCTGAAGATCGAAAATGTTGATGTACCCTATGGCGCGATAGACATCGGTTTTTACAGGGACGATCTCACCACCTATACCGAAAACCCTCTCGTGCGCCATGCGGAGCTGCCGTTTGACATTAACGGCAGAGATGTAGTGCTGGTAGACGATGTGCTTTATACCGGCCGCACAGCCAGAGCCGCCATCGAGGCCATCTTTTCTCTGGGTCGGCCTAATACGATCCAGTTTGCGGTGCTCATAGACCGCGGCCACAGAGAGCTGCCCATCAGGGCTGATTTCGTGGGCAAGAACATCCCCACATCCCGCAGTGAAATGATAGAGGTCCGGCTTCCCCGGTATGACGGAGAGACCGGCGTGTACCTCATGGATCTGACGGACTGATCGGTTAACTCACAGCCAACGCTGTCTGTTATATACAATTAAATTATCTACAGAGAGAGGTAAATTGAATGAGCAACAACGTTAACGGTCCCATTTATGACGCCAAGGTTCTGGGCAAGCCCAAGATGGCTGTCCTCGGTCTCCAGCATATGTTCGCAATGTTCGGCTCCACCGTTCTGGTCCCTATCCTCACCGGCCTGAGCGTCTCCGCGACTCTGCTGTTTGCAGGTCTTGCGACCCTGTTCATGCACTTTGTCACCGGGAAGAAGGTTCCCGTGTTCCTGGGCTCCTCCTTTGCTTTTCTGGCAGGCTACTTCACCGTGGTCGCAAACGGTGCCGATATCGGTCTTACTCAGGCCGAGTCCCTGCCCTACGCCTGTGTCGGTGTTGCCTGCGCAGGTGTCCTGTACCTGATCCTTGCCGCCATCTGCAAGGCATTCGGCTCCAAGAATGTTATGAAATACTTCCCCCCCGTGGTCACCGGCCCCATCATTATCGCCATCGGCCTTATTCTGGCTCCCTCCGCGATCAATTCCTGCTCCACTAACTGGGGTATCGCTCTCGTTGCGATCGTTGCCATCATCGTCTGCAACATCTGGGGCAAGGGCATGATAAAGATCGTTCCCATCCTGGTCGGTGTTGTCGCGTCCTATCTGGTCGCCGCCATCACCGGAAATGTTGACTTCTCCGGTGTAAAGGAAGCCGCATGGATCGGCCTTCCCGTCCTCAAGGAAAACACCGTGTTCTCTCTCATTGGCAACCCCAAGTTTGACGCCGGCTTCCTGGTGTCCGCTATCATCATGATAATGCCTATCGGCTTTGCGACCATGATGGAGCATGTGGGTGACATCTCCGCCATCGGCTCCACCATCGAGCGCAACCTTATTGAAGACCCCGGCCTCCACAGGACCCTCATCGGTGACGGCGTCGGCACCATTTTGGCCGCCCTCTTCGGCGCTCCCGCAAACACCACCTACGGTGAGAACACCGGCGTTCTGGTGCTCACCAAGGTCTACGATCCTCTGGTCGTCCGCATCGCGGCAGTGTTTGCGATAATCCTTTCCTTCTGCCCCAAGTTCGCCGCTCTCATCACCGCAATGCCCGCCGCAACTGTCGGCGGCGTGTCCATCATCCTCTACGGTATGATCTCCGCCGTGGGTGTCCGCAACATGGTCGAGAACCACACCGACTTCCAGAAGAGCAGAAATGTCATAGTTGCCGCTGTTATCCTGGGTCTGGCTCTGGGCATCAACTTCTCCGGCGCTCTGGGCGCGGACATCACCACCGCCGGCAACAATGCCACCGGCGCTATCTCCTTCATGATCGGCGACATGCGGATCGCTCTGTCCGGTCTGGCCGTTGCCTCCATCATCGGCATCATCCTCAACGCTGTCCTTCCCGGCAAGCGCGATGAGTATATGCCCAACACCGAGAACTCCGGCTCTCTGGGCAAGTTCTGATATCCCATCCGTAAATAATTATCCGGGGCGCAGCCGTGAGGTATGCGCCTCGGTTTTGACTTAAGAAGAAGGGTTTAGTATGGAAACCAGTATTCTCCTCGCGGTCCAGATCGGGAAGATGTTCCTTATGCTTCTTCTGGGCTTCCTGCTGGTAAAACTGAATATCTGCCGCTCGGAGGACAGCAAGGGGCTGTCCGCGGTGTGCCTGTACCTGTGTACGCCCTGCATGATATTCTGCGCCTTTATGATGGAGAATACGCCCCAGAGGGTCAGCAGTGTGGTGGCCTCTGTTCTGGTGGCAATACTCATTAACCTCGTGATGTACTTCGTGTCCGGCATTTTCAGGAAAGCCCTGCAGCTTCGTAATCAGGACTATCTGCCTATGTTCTATCTCAACTGCGGCAATATCCTGCTGCCCATCATAGTCTCCATGCTAGGGCGTGACTATGTGGTCTACGGCATCGGCATGGTGCTCGTGCAGTCGGCGATGGTCTGGACTCACTGCATAAGTGTGGTTTCGGGCGAAAGAAAGATCTCTCTGCGGAAGATATTTTTAAACCCCAATATTGTGGCCGTATATGCGGGGGTCCTCTGCTTCGTGACAGGCTTCCGGCTCCCGGCATTTTTCAGCGATGTTGTGGAAGGCTTTTCCGACATGATCGGCCCTGTGACAATGCTGTGCATAGGCATGACGCTGGCAGGGCTCACCGGCCTGCGTGAGCGCATCCGCTCCATACTCAGGACAGCTCTTTTCCGCCTTATCATAGTGCCTCTGGCAGTTCTTCCGTTTATGTACCTTGCGGCGAAGCTTATTGATCTGCCTGACGCAAAACAGATACTCATGGTCGCATATCTGGGCGCCGCATCGCCCTCGGGGGCGTCTCTGGTCCAGCTGTGCGTGAAATTCGATAACGAGCCGGAGTATGCGGGCAGCGTGAACGCCGTAACCACCCTGCTGTGCATCGTCTCAATGCCGATAATGATATATCTTTTCCAGTTAGTGGTGCGATAACAAACAGCGTACCCTGTGTTTTTCACGGGGTACGCTGTTGTCATACGGAGTTATTCTTCCTTTTGGAACGGGTCGGTATCATAGGTCCAGCCCCTGTCCACCATCCAGAAGCCGAAGTCGCTGTCCGGCGCCCGCAGGTCTTCCGCGGTGAGGGCGATGTCCTGATTGATCTCCGCCTTGCTCTTTGTTTCAAACACCTTCAGCTCCATGAGAGTGAAGGGCAGTCCCAGTTCTTCGGCGATGGGGAGAATGGTCTCGCTGACCACCGCGTCCCTTATCTCAAGGCTTCCGGGATATGCGGCCTCCGCATCGGCAACGCGCTGACGCAGAGCCGGGTCAGAATAATACAGCTGAAAAAACTTCTCAACATTCCCGTTCATGGCTTTTCTCCTTGTTACTGTCGTATCTGTGTATTGATCATAACAGATTCGGCCTGCTTTTTCAACAACGCCTTTTTTCGCCGCAGATAAACATCACTTTTCATCTCATTGCAGATATGTTATACTGGTTTTACTGTGAAAGCTCCGCTTCCACAGTAAAGATTATAACAATGAAAGCAAAAATATGCGGGGGCAAAAGCATGACAGCAGATCCAAATGAAAAGTACCCGATTTCGGGATATGAAAAAGAAATATATGTGAGGCCAACACTTACAAACCCCGGTATTATCGTAGGGGATTTTACATATATCGCCGATTCTGAATTCGAGAGTCATGTCACGAACTTCTATCCCTGGAGCAAAGACAAGCTTATCATCGGCAAATTCTGTCAGATCGCAGCCGGGGTAGAATTTGTTATGAATGATGCAAACCATCAGATGAATTCTGTTTCTACCTATCCGTTCTATACGCTTGACGGCTGGAATATGAAGCCGCCAAAACCGGAGGATATGCCGTATAAGGGTGATACCGTGATCGGTAATGATGTATGGATAGGACAGAATGCTGTTATTCTTCCGGGCGTACATATCGGGAGCGGAGCCATCATTGGAGCAAACAGTATAGTCGGCTCTGATGTGGAGCCTTATACGATCGTTGCCGGTAATCCGTCAAGGCCGATCCGCAAGCGTTTTGATGAAGAACTGATCGCGCTTATGCTGGAATGGAAATGGTGGGACAAGTCTGTTGAGGAGATCAATACGCTCATTCCTATACTGACAAGCAGCGATCTGATCGGTGTAAAAGCAAAACTGAAGGCGATCATATACTGATTGATTTATTTACAGCCACCGCCAGCGGCGCAGATCAAAGCAGTGCGCGGCCACGGGGCAGATTATTATCATACCGGGAGGCAGAGACATGGATGAACTGAATTCCGCCAGGGCGGGTATAAACGGGATAGACGAAGAGATGGCCCGGCTGTTCTGCAGGAGGATGGAATACAGCCGTATCATCGGCGAATATAAGCGGCGCCGGGGTCTGCCCGTCCGGGATGAAGAGCGTGAAAAGGAGCTCTGCGAGCGCAGCTGCGAATATATCGGCACCCCGGATTATAAGGACTATTATATCCGTTTCCTGCGGTCGGTGATCGACCTGAGCTGTGAGTATCAGGAGCATCTGAGGGAGGAGAAGAGATGAAAAACACCTTCGGGAATTCGGTCTGTCTCACCGTCTTCGGCGAGAGCCACGGTGCGGGAGTGGGCTGTGTGATCGACGGCCTTGCCCCGGGGCTTCCTGTGCGTGAGGACAGCATTGCCGCTTCTCTCTCCCGCCGCCGTCCTGACGCTCTCTCCACCGCCCGCCGGGAGGAGGACAGCTTCCGTATACTCAGCGGCGTATTTCAGGGCAGGACGACCGGTACTCCCCTGACCGTATTCATTCCCAACGAGGACGCCCGTTCCGGTGATTACACTCCCGGTATTCTGCGCCCCTCTCATGCCGATTACTCCGGTCATATGAAATACCACGGCTTTGAGGATTACCGCGGCGGCGGCCATTTCTCCGGCCGTGTCACCTCGGCGATCGTGGCCGCCGGCGCAATATTCACCGACGCTCTTGCGGGTCTCGGGATCAGGCTTGCCAGCCATATTCTCTCCTGCGGCGGTGTGAATGACAGGGGATTTGACAACATTCCCGGGGATATAGAGTACCTGTCCGCCTCCTCCCGCCCGGTGCTTGATGACAACGCCTCGAAGCGCATGGACGCGGTCGTTTCGGCGGCAAAGGCTCAGGGCGACAGTGTGGGCGGCATTACCGAGACCGCAGTCATCGGTCTGCCCGCCGGATTGGGTGAGCCCTGGTTTGACAGCGTTGAGGGTGTTCTGAGCCACGCCCTGTTCTCCATCGGCGGTATCAAGGGCGTATCCTTCGGCTCTGGATTTGAGTGTTCGGGGATGCGGGGCTCAGAGTATAACGACGCTCTCCGCATTGACTCCGGCAGAGTCGTGACCGCCACGAACCACGACGGCGGTATCAACGGAGGCATTACAAACGGTATGCCGGTGGTGTTCTCCTGCGCTGTAAAGCCAACTGCCAGCATCGCCCTCCCCCAGAGTTCTGTTGACCTGACTTCAAACACCGACATTGATCTCTCCCTCACCGGCCGCCATGATCCGGCCATTATCCGCCGGATCTGCCCGGTGATAGACGCTGTCACGGCAATGGTGCTGTGCGATATGCTCTCTATGCGCTGCGGCACAGATGTTTTTACAAGAGGGATAAAAGAATGGACTACGGACTGATCGGCCATCCTCTGGGTCACAGCTATTCAAAGGAAATACATTCCTTTATCGCGGACTATGACTATGAGCTATGTGATATTGCCCCTGAGGAGCTGGACTGTTTTATGCGTTCCCGCCCTTTCAGGGCCATAAATGTGACCATCCCATACAAGCAGGCGGTCATCCCCTATCTAAGCCATATCGACCCCGAGGCAATGGCCATCGGCGCCGTGAACACTATTGTGAACAGGGGCGGTGAGCTCTGGGGCTACAACACGGATATTGACGGCATGGCGGCCCTTGCAAAGCGTATCGGCATGGAGTTCCGGGGCAGGAAGGTGCTTATACTCGGCACCGGCGGCACTTCAAAAACAGCGCAGTTCTTAGTACGCAGCAAGGGCGCCGGGGAGGTCCTCACCGTCTCGCGCAGCGGAAAAGAAGGCTCTGTCAGCTATGACGAGGCTGTAAGCCTCCACTGTGATGCCGACTATATCATAAATACGACCCCTGTGGGTATGTACCCAAATACGGACGCCGCTCCTGTTGATCTCTGTCATTTTTCCAAGCTCGGCGGCGTTCTGGATGTGGTATATAATCCCCAGAGGACAAGCCTTGTGCTGCAGGCGCAGGAGCTGGGGATCCCCGCGGACGGCGGACTATATATGCTCTCCTCTCAGGCCGTGTATGCCTCCGCCCTGTTTCTGGGGAAGACAGTCGATCCCGCTGACACCGGGAAAGCCTTCCGGGGCGTGCGTGACGGGAAGAGAAACATTGTGCTGCTGGGTATGCCCTCCTGCGGAAAAACAACTGTGAGTAATATTCTTTCCGATATTACCGGGAAACAGCCGGTTGATACCGACAGTATGATTACTGATCGTATAGGCATGACCATCTCAGAGTTTTTTGAGAAATTCGGAGAAAGTGCGTTCCGGGATGTGGAGAGTCAGGTCATCCGTGAGGCCGCTCGGCTGTGCGGAGTCATAATCTCAACCGGCGGCGGTGCCGTTTTGCGGAAGGACAATGTGGACGCCCTTCGCCGCAGCGGGATCACCGTATTTATCGACCGCTCACCGGAGAAGCTTATCGCCACATCCGACAGACCGCTTTCCTCTGACCGGGATGCTCTGGCGCGGCGCTATAACGAGAGAATTGACAGATACATCGCCTCCGGCGATGTGCGCGTTGACGGTGACGGTACACCCTCTGAGGTGGCCGACGCCATACTGAGGGAGATAGAAAAATGAAGATACTTATTCTCAACGGCCCGAACATGAATATGCTCGGCATACGGGAGCCGGATATTTACGGCCACCGTACATACGACGACCTTGTGAAGTACATCTCCGACCACGCCGAAAAAATCGGCGCGGAGGTGACATTTATCCAGTCAAACCATGAGGGCGGCCTTGTGGACGCAATTCAGGAGGCATATTTTAACGGCACAGAGGGGATCGTCTTTAATCCCGCCGCCTACACTCATACAAGCGTCGCCATCGCCGACGCCGTGAAAGCCGTGGGCATCCCCACAGTGGAGGTGCATATCTCCGATGTGGACGCGAGAGAGGACTGGCGTAAGGTGAGCTTTGTGCGCTCCGCCTGCGTGAAGACCGTTTCCGGGCTGGGTTTTGACAGCTATACCGAAGCCATGGACTATCTGAGGTCGTATAATAAATGAAGCTCAGTTTTACTCCCTCCGTGCTTTCCGGCACTGTGACGGCTCCTCCCTCAAAAAGCTGCGCCCACCGTGCCCTCATCTGCGCCATGCTGTCGGATGAGGAGAGCATAATACGAAATGTGTCCCTCAGCGGCGACATCAGCGCCACCCTGGGCTGCATTGAGGCTCTGGGCCGGCCCTATGAGATGTACGGCAGCACCGTCCGCTTCCCTGCGGCCTCGGGCTGGATGAAATCATCCCCCCTGCTCCCCTGCCACGAGAGCGGCAGTACCCTGCGCTTCATGCTGCCCGTCTCCCTGCTGTCCGGCGGGGCGACTCTCACCGGCACAGAGCGGCTGATGACCCGGGGTGTGGAGCTCTACGAAAAGCAACTTAGCAGAAAAGGCATAGTTTTTGAGAAAAGCGATACATCCGTCACCGTCTCCGGGCATCTCGGCCCCGGGCTGTACGATATCCGCGGAAATGTCAGCAGCCAGTATGTGACCGGTCTCCTGTTCGCCCTGCCCGTTCTCGGGAAGGACAGTATCCTTCGGGTGCTTCCGCCGGTGGAGAGCGGGGCGTATATAGACCTGACCCTCGGAATGCTCTCCCGCTTTGGCGTGACGGCTGACAGCATAGCGGAGCGTGAGTACCTTATCCCCGCCTCTCAGCACTATTCCGGCACCGATCTCACTGTCGAGGGTGACTGGTCCAACGCCGCTTTTCTTCTTGCCGCGAATATGCTGGGCGGACATGTGACCGTCGAAGGACTTGACAGCAGCAGTATCCAGCCTGACAGAGCCTGTGCCGACCTGTATGAGCGTATTTCTGCCGGGGATGCAGTTATTGATGTGTCCGGCTGTCCGGATCTTGCCCCGATCCTTATGGCTGTATCTGCCGGATCGGGAAAAGGGCTGACCCTCACCGGCACGAGCAGACTGAAGATCAAAGAGAGCGACCGGGCCTCCGCCATGGCAGAGGAGCTGTGGGAGCTGGGCGTTGAGACGGATATGGGGTCAAACTGTGTCAGGTTATTCCCCTCCTCTGTCCGTCCTCCCCGTTCAGCCCTTGACGGCCACAACGACCACCGGATCGTCATGGCGCTCAGTCTTCTCCTCACCGGGCTCGGCGGAGAGATATGCGGCGCGGAGGCGGTCAGCAAGAGCTGGCCCGAATATTTCACTGTTCTCCGGCAATTAGGCGCACGGTTTGATGTTGACGGAGAATTAATCTGATTTCAGTATGAACAGCAAAAACGGAGTCGGTAATGACTCCGTTTCAGGCCGTAGACAAACCCACTTTTGGTTTAGGCCGAAAGCGGGTTTGTTGTACAGATGTTGAAAAAATCAAGCAGGAAATCCGAAAACAAGTGTAACGGCGATGGAAAAGAACGGCTT
>JAZUJF010000234.1:0-5480 GCA_045642585.1 Candidatus Limivicinus sp. | reverse complement strand
TGGCTCCGATCCGACTTAAGCGGGTCTCGCTGTGGCACGGCCCCCACGCGGCTCTGGACTGCCCCCGGCAGTCCATTCACTACCGCTCGGCCGCTTCGCTACCCTTCCCCTTGTGAGCAAGGGGAAGGCAAAGCGGAAGGGGAAGGCAAAGTACGGCACAGCTTTCATTTACGGTGGGGCTGTCTGCGGCATATGTGTTTGACAGTAAATCTGTATTACGGCGTGCTGTCGCTCATCTGCTTCAGCTTTTCCCACAGCTCGATGATCCGGAAGCGAAGCTCATACCCGTCCCCGTCAATAAGCTCATAATCGTCCCGGGACAGGACACTCTGAAGCTTATCCCGGCTGACGGCATCCAGACACACGGGCGGGAAGACGATACACCACCAGTTGTGCCCCTCTCCGTCGCCGATAATGACCCTCAGAGAATGGTAGACACCGGCAGGGAGCGTAAAATTCTCATATACCCGCGTGGGGTACGGCTCCTCACCGAGGGTGACTTCTATTTTTCTACCTTCGGCCGTTTTTGCGGCCGCGTCGGTGAGCTCCGGGAGCATGGAGCGGATGATCGCCTGAGCCTCTCCGGGGCTTTGCGCATCCGAGAGCGCCGGGGAGATACAGGATAGTACCGCGTCCCTGACCCTGAGCTTCAACGCCTGCTCGTACTCATCGTCGGAATGGGCTATGACATGGAGCCTTACAAGCCCCTCGCTTACCGAGCTCTGCTTTGCCTGAGCCCATGATGCAGTACAGAGAACTAAACACAGAGAAATAAGTAATGCCGCTTCCCAGCGGCGGAGAATACTGTTCTTCATAAGTAAAACCGCCTATACCGTATTGCGTGCCGCGCAAAAACAGTATAGACGGTTATTTGCAGTATTATACTTCCATCCGCGCAATGGCCTTCGCCTCTTCACAGAAGCCGAATTCCCTCCGCAGCCTGCGGGCGGCGGCTTCCGGAACGGCGTCCGGCCTGAACACCCCGAATACGGCGGAGCCCGTGCCGGTCATTATCGCCCCCAGCGCCCCGGCATCAAGCATCTCGCTCTTTATCTCGGATACGCATCTCAGACGGCGGTCGTCCACATCCTCGAAAACATTGTACATCCGTCTGCATACACCGGTGAGATCACCGGAGGTGAGAGATGATATAATTCCGTTCGTGTCCGGGTGACGGCGCAGACTGATCTGATCCAGCTTTTTGAACAGCTCCGGCGTGGAGATGGAAAAGCCGGGCTTGCATATGAGAAAACGGCACTCAGGCAAGGGGGGGAGCTCCTCCAGTATCTCGCCTCTGCCCGTCGCCAGCACCGTTCCTCCGGAGACACAGAACGCCACATCCGAGCCTACATACGCCGCCAGCTCCTCCAATTCGGATGCGGAGAGGGGAGAATCAAAAAGCCTGTTCATGGCCCTCAGAACAGCGGCGGCATCGGCAGAGCCTCCGGCCATACCGGCACCGACGGGGATGCGCTTGTTGATATTGATGGATATGCCCTGTCCCTCGCGTCCCACCGCCTGAAGAAAGCGCAGAGCGGCCTTGACCGCGAGATTACGCTCATCCCCCGGAATAAAGGGGAAATTGCACCGGGCAAAGACCCTGCCGCCGGAATTGAGGGCAACGGTCACATCGTCAGACAGGGACACGGTCTGCATGACCATGACCATGTTGTGGTATCCGTCTTCGCGCTTTTTCAGCACATCGAGGGAGATATTCAGTTTGGCATAAGCTTTCTCGGCTGCTGTATCCATGATACCCTCTTTATCGTCCGTACTTTATTTAAGGCACCACCGCATAATACGCCTGCGGCATCTACCGGATAAAATGCGCCCGGATTTAGTCACTTTTTCTTGCAATACACAAAGTATTCCTGCGAAAAAGTGCCGTCATCAGAACCCATTTTCTCTCGGTATCTGCTCTTGCCGCATTATGCGGTGTCGCCTTAATGCGACCGCATCGAACAAAAATAACATTCATGTCGTCAAAAACTCAGGGAACTGTCTGCGGCCATTTTACCACAGCAGTCGCGGTTTAACAACATCTGTTTGCAATACCATTGACAAAAGCGGGGATTTGTGACATTATCCATAATGCTATAATGCTGTTTTTATCGGCATATATACGGAACAGGAATTGTTTATATATAGAGGTCGCAGGAAATGAAAAAGAAGATCATAGCACTTTTAATGATGACGGTGCTGATCATCTCCCTGATGCCGTCGGCATTTGCCGTGGGTGAGAGCAGGGCGGTGACTCTGGAGCCGTGTACTGCCGGAACACAGATAATGCTGCCCATAACCGGGCTCGCCGAGGGGGAGCAGGCGGTAGTTGACTATCTGCCCAGCGGCTGCACTCTGACTATCCAGAACGGCACGCTCTATCTGACAGGAACCCCCATGTTTGCGGGGACCGAGACCTTTGCCGTCAATACGGCGAACGGCGGGCTCCTGTGTACTGTGGAGATAGATGCCGCGGTGCCCTCCGTATGGCTTAACGGCGGGGATGTCACCGTTGTATGCGGCAGCCCTGTCACCCTGTCCGCCGGCGCATCCACACCGGATGCCGGCTCTCTGAGCTATCAGTGGTATAACGACAGCGGTATCGCCATTGTGGGCGCGAATTCCGCCTCCTTCAGCCCTGACACCGGATACGCGGGCAGCGGCAGCTTCTACTGTGTGGTGACAAACGACAACAACGGCCGCACAAAAAACACCGTGTCCCAGCGCGTTACCGTGACCGTGATACAGCCGGTGGTGGATTCTATAACTATCGACTCTCTGCCGTTTACGACCGAATTCAAGGTGGGAGACAATATAGATGTTATGGGTCTGGGGATAAAGGTCAGGTATCAGAACGGCTCGACCGCCACCCTGACCGACGGCTTCAATGTCTCGCCGGCGGTGTTTTCCGTGGCGGGACGCCAGACCGTCACCATCGAATACATGGGCAAGAAATGCACCTATCAGGTCAATGTCAAGGGCTCTCTTGACAATGTGCTGGGTATAGGGGTCGTTACTCTGCCTGAGAAGACAAAATACAAGGTCGGAGACAAGCCGGAGACAGAGGGGCTGTCCATCCGTGTATATACCGAAAACGGAACTCAGGATATTACCGAGGGATTTGAGGTTTCTCCGAAAGAATTTACTCAGTCCGGCAAACAGAATGTGACAGTCACCTTTGCCGGTAAGAAGTGTACATTCGAGGTAACGGTGGAGAAAAAGGCGGACACGACCACAGTATCTGTCATTCAGATGCCCGATAAGCTCGAATATGTCAAGGGTGAGAGACTGGACACCACGGGTCTTGTGCTGCGCGTTGCCGATGACGAGGGCAGCAGGGAGGTCAGCGACGGATTTTCCTGCACACCAAAGGTGCTCACAAGCATAGGCACTCAGCAGATCAGAGTCATATACGGGCAGTATTCGGCCTCCTTCAATGTGAGCGTGAAGGATTCAAAGGACACTTCTCCCACCTCGCCCCCCGCTCCTGCCGTAACCGTTTCTCCCGTCGTCGTGCCCACGAGCCTTCCCGTTGTGACGGGCTCGGCACAGCAGACACAGTCTCACGCATCCTCGGGCAACGCTCTGATGGTCGTGGTGGTAATTGCCGCTGTACTGGCACTGTGCGCGCTGGGCGCGTATGTGTATATCATGCAGCGCAGAGGACAGAGGTAATGGGGGGTAAGAACAGGATGAAAAGATTTAAAATTGCGCTGATGGCGGTTCTGACCGTCTGCGCCGCGGCACTTGTATTTTCAGGCTGCGGGAATACCGGAACATTCAGGCTCCCTGCGGTCCCGACCATCCCTCCTAAGGAGACGGTCGCCTCCATGAGCGAGCCTACATATATTCCCAAGGTCACCCCGGCTCCCGCTGAAGCAGCGGAGACAGCGGAGACAGAGGGACCCGAAGCTGCCCCGGAGCCCACTCCTGAGCCACAGCCGGAGCAGACCGCGGCTCCGGTAGATCCCGATATGCCGGTGCTGACCATCACGGATGAGACTCTGCCCCAGGACATGGAGCAGCTGAATGTTTCGGATCTGCGGGGAGTAATATCCGTTGATAAGGGCCAGATAGAGGCCGTTTACGGCAGCATTGTGAACTCTCTGGGAGAGACGGTACAGTACAGCGAATTTTTCCCCGAGGAGCCGAGATTTTCTCTTGCGGGAACTGTGAATGCGGAGCTTTCGACTATATATCTGGATGTGGACACCTACACTTATATCGTGGAGGCGGTGGCCCGGAACAGAGGAAAGAGCTGCAGCGATACCCTCATCTATCACACATTCGATGTTCTGCCCAGATCGGACGGCCTTTTCTCCGGACTGACGGTCTCCGGGGACAAGGTGAATTTCGCCGGGGAAGCAGGGGACGAGTATATCGCGCGCTTTACCGACGACAAATCCAACGACGGACGCATCTGGAATTTCTTCGCATATCAGCTGAAAAACCCCTATGGCGCCGCGGCTGTCCTTGCAAATATCCGCATCGAGAGCAAGTGCGACCCCAACCGGCTTCAGGGCGATAACAGCGATGACGGAGCCTACTCCGCACAGTATGTGGCCAAAGTGGACGCGGGCACTGTTGACAGAGCGGGATTTATAGCCACCTCCGCAGGCGCGGGCTTCGGTCCGGGCTTCGGCCTGTGCCAGTGGTCAGGCGAGAGAAAGGCCGATCTGTACGACTTCATGGCATCCCGCTCAGTGTCCGTCGGAGATCTGGAGAGCCAGTGTATGTATATCCTCAGAGACCTGAAGCACAATTATCCCAAGCTTCTGGAAATGCTTACCACGGCCACCGATGTCGGCACCGCCACATTGGAGTTCTGCAATGTCTATGAGCAGGCGCCCAACAGGGACGGCCGCACAGACAAGGCCAGAGAGTATCTGGAGACATTTGCCAGGAACAACTGATATAAAAACAGAGCTCTGCGGCGGCGATCATACGCTGCCGCAGAGCTTTTTCATTTTTTAAGGCTGAGATATTTTTCTCTGGTAGCCAATCCTCCGCGAATGTGCCGCTCAGCCTTGTTCAGATCCAGCAGCACCCGTACCTGACGAAACAGAGCGGGGGACAGTCTGGGCAGCCTTTCCACCAGATCCTTATGTACTGTGGATTTGCTGACGCAGAACTGCTTTGCCGCCTGACGGACAGTTGATCGGTTCTCGATGATGTACACGGCCATATCAATGGCCCGCTGTTCAAGGTCTGTGTACATATATACCACTCCCTGCATATGGGCTGTTTGATTATATGGAAGGGAGCGAGTGATTATTATAATAATTACACACTACGGAAGCGGAGCTTTTAATAGATCAGTCCGTTCAAAATCTTATACTGATACCCAATAAAAACAAGACAATCTTTACGGTCTGATTACCGTCATGCTGCGTTGAAGCCCTTGACCATATATCTCCATTATGCTCTGCGGTCTTCGCCTTGCCTGACGATAATCATCCTCGTAAATCTTTGTCTGCTTT
>JAZUJF010000233.1:0-5661 GCA_045642585.1 Candidatus Limivicinus sp. | reverse complement strand
CGAGATTGACGGTGAAGCATATTGTGTCGAGCCCCAGTCGGGCAGAGGCAAGAGAGGCCTCTATCCCGGCGTGACCCGCGCCGATAACGGCAACATCACAGCTGCCGGCATTGTATGTTATCATATAGACTACCTCTAAATATATGATAGTTGACTTATTATATCAGAACTGCCCGAAAAGACAACCGTTTTCGGGCGGGAGAACAGCCCCGTAAAACCGAAAAAAGCCCGTCTAACAGCAGACAGGCTTTGTTTCGGGTAATAATTAAATTACACAGCGCGGGTGACCTTGCCGCTGCGCAGGCAGCGGGTGCAGACGTAAACATGCTTGGGAGTTCCGTCTACGAGGGCCTTGACGCGCTTCACATTGGGCTTCCATGTACGGTTAGATCTTCTGTGAGAGTGGGAGACCTGAATACCGAAGGAAACGCCCTTTTCGCAAAATTCGCATTTTGCCATTAGCTGAAGCACCTCCTTGCTTGTGTTCGCTGAGACAGCTTGTATATAATAACAGATATGTTTCCTGATTGCAAGAATTATTTTTCATTTAATAATATTTTCTTCTTCACGCATCCGGGCGTACATTTCTCCTTGCCAAATACGGGAAAAGTGATAAAATGACAGTGATATCAATAGAATCAGAATAGGGAAGGGATGTCTGCAAATGGCAAGTAAATACTCGGTCAATCTTTCCACCATCGTCAGGGAGAACGGCCTTCGCGCTCTCCATAAATCAAAAAACTACGACAACGCCCTGATACGCACGGCGGATGTGAACCGTCCCGCCATGCAGTTCACCGGCTTCTATAACTATTTTGACCCTCAGCGCGTGCAGATCATGGGCCGGGTAGAGAGCACATATCTGGACACACTCACCCATGAGGAGAGGCTCAGGACCTTTGAGACCTTCATGGGCTATGATATCTGCGCTCTTGTGATATGCCACGGTGTGCTCCCCTTCCCCGAGTGTATCGAGATGGCGGAGAAATATGACCGCAACCTGTTTATTACAAACGAGGACACCTCCGCCTTCCAGGCTAACCTTATAACCTCTCTCCACCGCTATCTTGCTCCCCGTATCACGACCCACGGTGTGCTTGTGGAGGTCTATGGCGAGGGCGTTCTCATAATGGGCGACAGCGGCATCGGCAAGAGCGAGACTGCCCTTGAGCTCATAAAGCGCGGCCACCGCCTTATAGCGGATGACGCTGTGGACATCAGGCGCGTCAGCAAGAATATGCTTGTGGGCACCGCACCTGAGATGATCCGGTATTATATGGAGCTGCGCGGCATAGGCGTTATCAATGTACGCCATATCTACGGCATAGGCGCCGTCAAGCCCGAGAGCGAAATTCAGATGGTGGTACAGCTGGAGCGCTGGGAGGACGGTAAAGCCTACGACCGTCTCGGCCTTGAGAACGAAACCGCCAATATTCTCGGCGTTGAGCTGCCCAAGGTCACTATCCCCGTGCGCCCGGGCCGAAATCTGGCTGTCATTATGGAGCTTGCCGCCATGAACAACCGCCAGAAGAAGATGGGCTTTAATGCCGCCGAGATGCTGACCGCCTCTCACGATTCGGCTATTGATTCCGGGCTGGGATTTTAATTGATATATTAATTGCGGACTTTTTCCGTTTTCAGACCGATACCCGGTTCAGATCAGGCCGGCTTTGCCGACTTCGCATACCCAAAGGGGAAACGCAGGCCACAACCAATATGGAGGAAAACCGATGGAAAATCTTGAAAAGGCAATCAGGGAGATAAAGGAGCTCCTGCCGGGGATGACCCTGCTGGAGAATGAGGAGCTGTCCGGACACTGTTCGTTCAAGATCGGCGGCCCGGTGCGTGCCCTTGCCATACCCTCGGACACTACAAGCGTCTCCCGCATCTGCCATGTGCTGAAGACCAACGAGCTTGCCCCCTTTGTTCTGGGCAACGGCACCAATCTGCTGTTCCCCGACGAGGGACTGAGCGAGCTGTTCATGATGAGCACCGAGAAGCTGCAGAATCTCTTTATGCTGCCCACCGGGGAAATATATGCCGAGGCCGGGGTGAGCCTGTCAAAGCTCGCATCCTTTGCACAGCAGAATTCCCTCACCGGCATGGAGACTATTTCCGGCATACCCGGCACTGTGGGCGGCGGCATATTTATGAACGCCGGAGCATACGGAGGATTTATCGAAAGCTGTGTTGACAGCGTTGTGATCTACTATCTGCCGGAGCAGAGACTGTATGAGCTCACCCGGGAGCAGTGCAAATTCGCCTATCGCCACAGCCTGTTTCAGGAGATGGGCGGCTGCGTTATCCTCTCGGCGGTGTTCAGACTGGAGCAGGGCGACCCGGAGGAGATAGCGGCCAAAATGCGCCGGCTGAACGAACAGCGCCGGGAAAAGCAGCCTCTGGAGCTCCCCTCGGCGGGCAGCTTTTTCAAGCGTCCGGAGGGACACTTCGCCGGGGCGCTTATCGAGCAGGCGGGACTGAAGGGCTATTCGGTGGGCGGCGCACAGATCTCCGAGAAGCACGCGGGATTTGTTGTGAATACCGGAAACGCCAGCTCCCACGATGTGTACGATCTGGCTGTCCATGTGCGTCAGGTGGTGTGGGAGAAGTTCCATGTGGGTCTTGACCCGGAGTGCATCATTCTGGCCCCTGACTACAAGCTTGAGGACAAAGGACCCCAGGTTCCCCTGCATTTTACTTCGCAAACTATGCTATAACAGCAAACAGTATAACTTAGGGCGCTGTTCACACCGAAGTGAGCGGGTACAGGGAGAAAAACTATGGAATTTCTGATCATTACCGGTCTTTCCGGCGCGGGAAAGAGCAGAGCCGCGGATGTGCTGGAGGATCTGGATTACTACTGCGTTGACAATATGCCGGTGGCGCTCATACCGCGCTTTGCGGAGCTGTGCATCGCGACGGCAGGCAGATATGAAAAGGTGGCGCTTGTCACCGATGTGCGCGAAAAGGAGAGCTTTGACCAGCTCCTGAGCACACTGGATGACCTGAAGGCTATGGACTGCGGCTTCCGTATCCTCTACATGGATGCCGATGTGCGCACTCTGGTGCGGCGCTATAAGGAGAGCCGCAGACCCCATCCCCTCTCGGCAAAGGGTATGAGCATCGAGGAGTCGGTACATCGGGAGGCGGAGCTTCTGCTTCCGGTGCGTGAGCGGGCGGATTTTATACTGAATTCCTCCGGCCTGACTCTGGGGCAGCTTCAGAGCAAGCTGTTCAGGCTCTTCGCCGGTGAGGACACAAAGAGAGAGATCGAGGTCACAGTGCTGTCCTTCGGCTATAAGCACGGAGTGCCCATGGACGCTGACCTTGTTTTCGATGTGCGCTTCCTGCCCAATCCCTTCTATGTGGAGGAGCTTCGCCCCCTGTGCGGTCTTGACCTGCCGGTGGCGGAATATGTGTTCAAATACCAGCAGACAAGGGTCTTCATGGAGAAGATCACGGACCTGCTGGACTACCTGATACCCCTGTACATCGAGGAGGGCAAGCTGTCTCTCACGGTGGCCGTGGGCTGCACCGGCGGCAGACACCGCTCGGTGGCCATCGCAAGCGCCATCAATGACCATCTGGCCGCCCAGGGCGTGAACTCCGTGAATGTCAACCGCGATCTGGATAAATAAGCGAGGTGAGCCCCGTGTCATTTTCATCTGAGGCAAAGCTTGAGCTTTGTCAGGTAAAGCCGGATAAAAAATGCTGCGCCCTGGCGGAGCTGTACGGGGTACTGCTGTACTGCAACACCTTCTCCTCCCGGGAGATCAGGATCATTACGGCAAGCCCCGATTTTGCCCGGCGGCTGCCAAGGCTTTTGAAAAAGGCATTGAATATGAGCTTTGATATTCTCCCCCCTGACAGGGAAATGGCAAAGCGCAGTCTGATAATAAACGACACTGAAAAGCTTCGCAGGATATTCGACGCCTTCGGGGCAGATCCGGACGAGACTATCGCCCACCATATAAACTTCGGCGTTATCGAGGAGGAGTGCGACCGGGCATCCTTTATCCGTGGCGCGTTTCTTGCCGGGGGCAGTGTGACCGACCCGGACAAGCGTTATCATCTGGAGCTTGCCACGCCTCACCATTCGGTGAGCCGGGAGGCCAACTCCGTGCTTATCGAGATGGGCTTCTCCCCCAAGGAGACCCAGCGCAGCGGCAATTCTCTGCTGTACTTTAAGCAGGCCGACGCCATTGCCGATTTCTTTACCTCCATCGGTGCCAGTACCACCGCCATGGGCGTTATGACCGCCAAGGTGGAAAAGGAGATGCGAAACACCGTTACGAGACAGATAAACTGCGACTCGGCCAACACCGACAAGACAGTGGCCGCGGCTCAGGCTCAGATGGCCGCCATAAAGCGCATCGTACACAGCTACGGGCTGGACGCGCTGCCCGATCCGCTGAGGGACGCGGCACTGCTGAGAATAGCAAACCCGGAGGTCAGCCTTGCGGATCTGGCAAAGCTGTCCTACCCCCCGGTCACCAAGAGCTGTCTCAGCTACAGAATGAAAAAGCTGATGGAGTTCAAGCCCGAGGAATAAGACCCTGTTTTATGCTGAGGCACACTATTTTTTGCTGACATGAGGTGCGGAAATGTCCTTTGTACATCTCCATGTTCATACCGAATTTTCCCTGCTGGACGGCGCGTGCAGGATAAACGCCCTGCCTCAGCGGGCAAGAGAGCTGGGACAGACTGCCCTTGCTGTCACCGATCACGGCGTTATGTACGGCGCGGTGAATTTCTACAAGGCCTGTAAGGAAGCCGGAATAAAGCCCATCATCGGGTGCGCGGTATATGTGGCTCCCCGGGGCAGGCTTCAGAAGGAGCACGGCCTTGACAATGACTATTCCCATCTGATCCTCCTGTGCAAAAACGAGACAGGCTACAATAATCTCTGCTATCTTGTGTCTGCCGCCTTTACCGAGGGCTTCTACACCAAGCCGAGGATCGACTGGCCCCTTCTCCACAAATACGCCGAGGGTCTTATATGCCTGTCCGGGTGTCTCGCGGGCGAAATTCCCCAGAGACTTATCCACGGAGAGTATGACAGGGCAAAGGAGAGAGCTCTCGAGCTGAGGGAGCTTTTCGGAGAGGATAATTTCTATCTGGAAATACAGGATCACGGCATCCGTGAGGAGCAGATGGCCGCCCGGGAGCTTATCAGGCTGTCCCGGGAGACCGGCATCCCGCTGGCGCTCACAAACGACGCCCACTATACCCGTAAGGAGGACGCCTACTATCAGGATGTGCTGATGTGCATCCAGACCGGCAAGACCGTTGACGACCCCGACCGTATGCGCTTCGAGACGCAGGAGTTCTACCTCAAGAGCGAGGAGGAGATGCGCTCCCTGTTCCCGGAGGAAAAGGAGGCCGCCGATAACACGGTCTCCATCGCGGAGCGGTGCAATTTTGATTTTGAATTCGGTCACTACCATTTGCCCGAGTTCAGGCTTCCCGCCGGCTATAAGGACAGCTATGAATACCTGTGTGCCCTGTGCGATAAGGGCTTTGCGGACAGATACGCCGACCGCCCGGAGGTAAGGGAACAGCTTCAGTACGAGCTGGGCGTCATCAAAAACATGGGCTTTGTGGATTATTTCCTCATTGTCTCCGACTTTATCGGCTACGCCAAGCGCTCCGGCATACCGG
>JAZUJF010000232.1:0-4517 GCA_045642585.1 Candidatus Limivicinus sp. | reverse complement strand
ATTCTCCAGCGTCCGCCCGTGACGGATGAGGTCCTGCGCCCGCAGGCGCATATTAAACATTGTGCAATGTCTGATGCTTTTTCAGGGGGAAACCTCATCCACCGCAAGCGGGTCTCGCTGCGGCTCGGTCACCTCGCGGCTCCCGGCTCCGGACTGCCCCCGGCAGTCCCTTCACTACCGCTCGGCCGCTTCGCTGCCCTTCCCCTTGTGAGCAAGGGGAAGGCAAAGTGGAAGGGGAAGGCAAAGAGCGCAGGTGCATGATCGGTCATGTTCTCTGATTCTGATAATCAAAAGAATTGATCTGATGCCAGAATAAGCCGGAGGCACACAGATTTTCCACAGAGTTTTCCACAATTATCGGGCGTGAAAAAGTTTTGCACAATCAGGCAGGCCGTTCTTTTCTGAGCGGCCTGCAAATTTTTTTATAATTTCTGAAAAAAAGGTAGACAGGCTGGTAGAGAAAGCAGAGAATAATATGATATAATCCAATCATCTTAAAAATTTATGATGAAAAGGAGAGGACAAATGTCCGACAACAAAAAATATTATTATCTGAAGCTGAAGGAGAATTTCTTCGAGACCCACGCCATGCGCATCATGGACGGGATGCCGGACAGATACCGGCTGACGGTGCTTCTGTTAAAGCTGTATCTTGACTCGCTGCACTATGACGGCATGGTGTGTATGTCGCCCTCCACCCCCTACACCATAGAGACATTATCCGCTGTTCTCAAGGAAAAACCGAGGATCGTGAGTAAGGCGCTGGATGTGTTTCAGGAGCTGGGGCTTATCACCCGGCTGCCCTCGGGGATCATCTACATGGACGATATACAGAACTTTGTGGGCCGCAGCTCCACCGAGGGGGACAGGAAGCGGGAGTACCGGATGAGGATAAAGCAGGAGGAGATCCGCGGCAGCATACCCCCCGAAATGTACCGTCCGGAGGGTGGACAAATGTCCGGCTTAAAGCCCATTTTCTGAGACATTCGTCCACCAGAGATAGAGATAGAGTATAGAGATAGAGTGAGAGTCAGAGATAGAGTGAGAGACAGAGAAAGAGATAGAGCAGTTATTATCCTGTATGAAAAGCACGAAAGATTTTTTTGACGAAAAAAAGCGCCCGGCCTATCAAAAGGTCAGGCGCTGGGATGAGCGTTTATGGTACGGGGCGTATCAGTCGGCGGCCTTCATCGACAGGAAGGCGTTTATGAAGCCGTCAAGATCGCCGTTCATGACATTGTCGATATTGCCGTTTACAAAATCGGTGCGGTGATCCTTGACGAGCTGATAGGGCATGAACACATAGGAGCGGATCTGGCTGCCCCACTCGATCTTCATCTGCACGCCCTTGATGTCGCTGATCTTCTCCAGATGCTCCCTCTCCTTGATCTCGGCAAGGCGGGCGCGAAGCATACTCTTGCAGTTCTCAAGGTTCTGGAAATGGCTGCGCTCCACCTGACTGGCGACGACTATGCCGGTGGGGATATGGGTGAGGCGGACAGCGGAGGAGGTCTTGTTGACCTTCTGACCGCCGGCGCCGGAGGAGCGGTAAACATCCATCTTGATGTCCTCCTCCCTCAGCTCCACTTCACCGGGGTCGGAGATCTCGGGCATGACCTCAACGGCGGAGAAGGAGGTATGGCGGCGGCCTGCCCCGTCAAAGGGGGACACGCGCACCAGACGGTGGATGCCGTTCTCACTCTTGAGGAAGCCGTAGGCGTTCTCGCCCTCGATCATGATGGTGGCGCTCTTGATACCTGCGTCCTCACCGTCCAGATAGTCCATGACCTTCACCTTGTAGCCGTGGCGCTCGGCCCACATATTGTACATACGGTAGAGCATCGAGGTCCAGTCCTGAGCCTCTGTCCCGCCGGCGCCGGCGTGGAAGGTGATTATGGCGTTGTTGGCGTCATATTCTCCGGTGAGCAGGGTGGAAAGACGCGTCGCCTCCATCCTCTCGGAAAAGCTCCTGAACTCGCTCTCCAGCTCAGGCAGCATGGAGTCGTCATCCTCCTCGATGGCCATATCGCACAGGGTGAGCATATCCTCCCACGCGGAGCACAGCCTGTCGTAATTCTCAACCTTGGCCTTGAGCGCCTTGAGGCGCTTCTGGACCTTCTGGGACTTCTCCACATCGTTCCAGAAACCGTCGCGCTCGGAGGCGGCCTCCAGCTCCTCTATCTCATTCATGGCCGGCTCCAGCTTCAGAGCGCCCTTGAGGATATCCAGAGTGGGCTTTGCGGCGTGCAGCTTCACCTTGTATTCGTCAAATTCCAGTACAGGCATAGTGATCCTCCATACTAACGGTCGCCGGGACGGGCCGCGGCGGCCGACCGCTTTCAATAACATTTTATTCCGGTATATTCACAAGCATATACGAACATATATTATACACAAAAGAGCACCGCTTGTAAATCGCTTTTTTATCAGCTTTTTTCTGGATTTTGGTCATCTTTATCACTTCCATTTTGTAGCAGTCGGTGGTATAATAAATACGCGATACTGCGCAGTATGGCCGAAAAGAATATAGAGATATTAGCGGAGGAGAAACGAAATGATAGCTCACGGCAAGGAAATCAAAGTATTTACCGGCAATTCCAACCCGGCTCTGGCAGAGAAGATCTGCTCCGAGCTGTACAGGACTCTGGGAGCCTGCAATGTGGCCCAGTTTGCCGACGGCGAATGCTCTGTTTCCGTCTCCGAGCCTGTTCGCGGCAAGGATGTATTTATCATTCAGTCAACCTGCAGCCATGTAAACGACAATCTTATGGAGCTGCTTATCATGATCGACGCGATGCGCAGAGCATCCGCCGGCCGTATCACCGCAGTCATCCCCTATTTCGGCTATGCCCGTCAGGACCGCAAGGCCAGGAGCCGCGATCCCATCTCCGCAAAGCTTGTGGCAAACCTCATCACCGCCGCCGGCGCGGACAGAGTTCTGACAATGGATCTGCACGCGGCGCAGATACAGGGCTTCTTTGATATTCCCGTGGACAATCTGGTTGGCGGCAATATGTTCGTCAAGCACTACATCAACATGTTCGGCAAGGGCAACGAGGATGTCATGGTGGTCTCCCCCGATGTGGGCAGCACCGCCAGAGCCAGAGCCTTCTCCATGAAGCTGGGGCTCAACATGGCCATCGTTGACAAGCGCCGGGAGAAGGCAAACCAGTCCGAGGTCATGAACATCATCGGTAATGTGGAGGGCAAGACCTGCATCCTGCTTGACGATATGGTGGATACCGCGGGCTCTCTCTGCGGCGCTGCCAGGGCTATCAAGGAGATAGGCGGGGCAAAGCGCGTTCTGGCCTGCGCCACCCACGGTGTGCTCTCCGGCCCCGCCATTGAGCGCATCCAGGACAGCTGCATCGAGGAGCTGGTGCTGCTCGACACCATCCCCTATCCCGCCGACAAGCCTGCCTGCGACAAGATCAGATATCTGTCCACCGCCCCCGTCTTTGCCGAGGCTATCCGCAGGATCTACGAGGAAGTCTCCATCTCCAACCTTTTTGAATAATATCGCGTAATTGCGGCAGGGAAGCCCGGGAAAGTTTTTCCCGGGCATCCGCGAAAATAAAAGGAAGCGACTATGTTTTTCAAATCAAGCTCTGCCCCCACATGGCTGGCGGTCTTTCTGGGAAATCCGGGACTGCGGTATGAGGGCACGCGCCACAATGCCGGGTTTACGGCCGGCGACGCACTGGCGAAGAGCCTCAATACGGAGATAAACCGCTCCAGATTCAAGGCTCTCACCTGTGTATGCAAAATAGGAAGCGAGAGCGTCATGCTCATGAAGCCCCAGACCTTTATGAATCTGTCCGGCGAGGCGGTCATACAGGCGGTGAATTTCTATAAGATAGACCCCTCCCATGTTATCGTGGTGTCCGACGAGATGAGCCTTCCGGTGGGGGCGCTCCGGGTGCGGATGAAGGGCTCCGCCGGAGGTCACAACGGGCTTAAAAATATAATTCTCCATCTGGGCACGGAGGAGTTTCCCCGCGTCAGGCTGGGCGTGGGCGCGCCCCCTCACCCGGACTACGATGTGAAGGACTGGGTGCTGTCGGTGCTGCGCGATCAGGACGCCGAGGACATGGCGGATGCCGCCGCACGGGCGGCAAAGGCCGTGGTGTGCTATATCGAAAACGGCCCGGAGAAGGCAATGAATCTGTACAACAGGAAATAGTATCAAGTACTGAGGACACAAGGAGGCTGCATATGAAAAAAGACTGTATAGCAATGCTTCTGGCCGGCGGACAGGGCTCCCGCCTCTATGCGCTTACCCAGAATGTGGCAAAGCCCAGCGTACCCTTCGGAGGAAAGTACAGAATTATCGACTTCCCTCTCTCCAACTGCGCGAACTCCGGCATTGATACTGTAGGTGTGCTGACACAGTACCGCCCCCTGCAGCTGAACTCCTATATCGGCAACGGTCAGGCCTGGGATATGGATGTGACGGACGGAGGCGTGTTCATTCTGCCGCCATACCAGAGCGCCGGCGAGAAGGGCTCATGGTTTAC
>JAZUJF010000231.1:0-2920 GCA_045642585.1 Candidatus Limivicinus sp. | reverse complement strand
CCCCTGCCGAGGCGCTTCGGGCTTCCCTCCCCCCTCCACCCGACATTGATATCAAGAGCTGGGAGTATCTCTATGCCGGCATTGACAACGGCGTTGGCCGCTACCATCCGCAGGTCGGCGTTATTGAGGGACAGTACCTTGATTATCGTGTCGTCGAGCCTGCCGCCGCTTTTCTCAAGGCCGCCCGTGACGAGGGGTATCAGGTCTGGATAGGCGTAGGCTACCGCAATTTCGACTATAATTTGTTCTATTATGAAAACGCGATCCTGGAATACGGCAATGCCTATGAGGCGGCAAAGCATATGTTCCCTCCCGGATGCAGTGAACATTCCACAGGTCTTGCCTTTGATATTACCGACGAAGATCTCTACGCCGCAAACTACTACAATATGCACGATGAAACAGTGGCCGACACCCCCGTCTGCAAGTGGATGTGCGAACACTGTTCGGAATACGGCTTCATTGTCCGCTATCCCGAGGGCAGGGAGGATGCGTGGAAGCGCAGCTGCTACCCGGGTCATTTCCGCTATGTGGGGACCGAGGCCGCAGAGTACATCACTCAGAACGGTATCACCTTCGACGAATTTCTGATGCTGTACAAGTAAGAAAATATGACAGTACCGAAAAAACAACGGACTCACCGGAAAAAGTGAGTCCGTTTTGCTGTTTATCCTGATAATCAAAGTATAGTATCAGAACTTTCCGCTTCTGCTGGAGAAGCCTCTTGAGTTGACGCTTGTGCCGCCGGGTCTGCCTCCGCCGGATGGCTTCGGCTCCTGAATGACCTGAACAGCCTGAGTCCTGTGAGTAAACTGATCCTGTACGATACGCATCGTTGTTCCCTGTGGGTCGATGAAGTCCGATGCCTCGGTCTTCTCCTTTGCTGTCTTCATGCCGGCCTTCATTATAAGACAGACAATGAGCGCCACCGCACAGGAGGGAACAGCCGCGATCAGCAGCTTTGTACCCGCGCTTTTAGGCTGTTTTGCCGGTGCGTCGTATACCACAGTGTCGATCGGCTGGCCCTTTGCGGCCGTTTCCAGATAATATCCGCAGCCGTCAACGAAGTCCGCAAGACCTCCGTACCAGTCGCCGTTTCGGAAATTGTCCAGAAACACATCCTCAAGCCGATCCTTGCCGTAATCGGTAAACGCTCTGTTGGCAATATCTCCGTGGCACAGGATGATATAGTCCCGCTCTGCCATACTGAGCATGAGCAGGATACCGTTCCTGTCGCTGCCCAGTCCCAGAGAATTCCGGTCGTAATACTCCTCGGCGGCAGGCTCTATGCCTGAGGGAGAAAGCTCCCTGCAGTCATTCAGCAGCGCCACATACACGCCGCATCCGTAGGTCTCTGACACATACGCGCAGGCGCTCTCGATGTCTGATACCTGGCTTTGGGTGAGAAGCCCCGCGGAATTATCCACATACTGACCCTCGGCAAAGGCCGTCATTCCCAGAGATGACAGAATCGCCGCCACGAGGATGAGGGCAATAAGCAATTTTTTCTTCATCATCTCACCCTCCTATACTCAGCAGAGCATAGATCAGCGCGGTAAGCGGTGCCGCTATCGCCGCGAACAGCTTCCAGAATCGCCCCATGTCCACCGGCAGGTCGCCGATAAGCTTTCCCGTCTGGCCGTTCATGGTAAAGAGGAAGCTCTGTCCATTCCACTGTGTTGCCAGCATCCACACCGGCAGCAGAGCATACCTCACCTTTCCCCGGCGGGTCTTTATCATCTGCCCCTGGGGGATGCAGGTGGCATAGCCGCTGACGGAGTTTCGCATGATGAGCTCCGCCGAGTTCTCCGCGCGCTTTATCGCCCTCTTTGAGCACTCATCGGAGCTCACATCGTACTTATCCGCCAGATAACCGGGCAGATACGCCGTTGAAAACTCACGCAGCTCATTGAAATCAAAGGGTTCGATGGCATCCATATGGGAATCCGGCATTTTTTCGGAGCCGTCCACCGGGATGCGGCGGAACGGAACCGTACCCGCGCGGCGCACATTGTAATACTCGGTGGTGGTGATGCGCTGATTGCCTCTCACATGGGAGAAAACTCTGGTGGCGGCAAAACGCATATCCGCGTCGACCTCACCGTCGAAAAGCCAGAAGGGCACATAGACGCCCTTGATCTCCTTTATGTGGTTCTCCGCCGAGAACGCCTTCGGCAGAAGGGGCTTTCCGCTGTAATACCGTTTCAGAGCGCCCACAGCCGCATCCTTATCCAGCTTAAAGGGCAGCACATAGTCAGGCTTCAGCATATCGGTGAACTGGCCGGGAATGATGCTGGGGTTTCCGCAATAAGGACAGCTCGTGGCGGCGGTAGTCTCATCGCACACAAGCTCCGCCCCGCAGGAGGGGCAGGAATAGCTCTTGAGCTTCATCCCCTCGGAGTCACTGAGCATTTCACTGCTCTGCTCCCACCGGTCATCATCACTCCGGCTCTGCGCCTCTTCGGAGGCCTGAACAGATGCCGCTTCCTTATCCGCATACAGCTTCCCGATCTCCTCCACGGAAAAAGAGCTGCCGCAGTAATCGCACTCAAGTCTGCCGCTCTCCCCCACGAAATGCAGAGGTCCGGTACAGGCCGGGCACTGATAATTGGTTATTTCTGTTGCCACAGGATTACCTCCAGCCTCAGAGCTCAGATAATATCTCCGTTGTCAAAAACATCTCCGCACTCGGGGCAGAACTTGGGGGGATGAGTAGGATCCGCAGGCTCCCATCCGCACTTGTCGCACTTGTACTGTGGCACGCCGGCGGGCTTCTTCGCGCCACATTCGGAGCAGAATTTGCCCTTGTTCACAGCGCCGCAGGAGCATTTCCATCCCGCCGCGGCCTCGGGCTTCTTCGCGCCGCACTGGGTGCAGAATTTGCCGCTAAGTCGGATCGTAGCCATGTCGTTCTGTGAGC
>JAZUJF010000230.1:0-7494 GCA_045642585.1 Candidatus Limivicinus sp. | reverse complement strand
GATGAGGTTTTCCCCTGCTTGCAGGGATGAAATGTACCGCAGTCCAACAGGAGAAACCTCATCAGTCACCAGTGTGCGCACTGGTGACAGCTTCCCCTTCTCCGGAAGGGGAAGCCTTATAATAGGACGGCACAGCTTTTATTTATCGTGGTGCGCTCTGATGCGCATGGAGATTTAGTATAATTCCCCATGCACATTTAAGCGCATGGGGAATTTTATGGCAACACCGCATAATACGCCTGCGGCATCTACCGGATAAAATGCGCCCTTATTTAGTCACTTTTTCTTGCAATACACAAAGTATTCCTGCGAAAAAGTGCCGTCATCAGAACCCATTTTCTCTCGGTATCTGCTCTTGCCGCATTATGCGGTGTCGCCTTATCAGAAAACAGTATCATACAAGCGAGAAAATAGAATCATCGTTCTCTATCCAGTCGCTGACGGGGATGGTGCGGTACTCGGTGGGGGAGGTACGGATAACAACTCTGTCGATGCCGGCATTGATGATCTGGCGCTTGCACATACTGCAGCTCATTGCGTCGGGCAGAAGCTCGTTTGTCCTTGCATCCCGTCCCACGAGGTAGATCGTGGCGCCGATCATATCTCTTCTGGAGGCGGAGATGATGGCGTTGGCCTCGGCGTGTACGCTGCGGCACAGCTCATAACGCTCACCGGAGGGGATGTGGAGAGTCTCACGGGTGCATTGACCCAGATCGGAGCAGTTGCGGCGGCCGCGGGGAGCGCCGTTATATCCGGTGGAGATGATCTCATCGCTGCGCACGATGATCGCGCCATACTTCCGTCTCAGGCAGGTGGAGCGCTCCAGAACGGAGTCGGCTATGTCAAGATAGTAATTCTGCTTGCTTGTGCGGTTATCCATAGGATGAGCCTCCAATATATGAGATAGTGTAATAATAACCCATCTTCGGCGGCGCAGTCAACAAGTTTTGCCGGAAAAAGACCGTTTTTCACCTTGCAAACTCAAACCAAAACATATATAATACCCCCGTTACACAGAATTTGATATGTTTTATCAAGGGCAATACCGCATAATGCGGCAAGAGCAGATACCGAGAGAAAATGGGATCTGATGACGGCACTTTTTCGCAGGAATACTTTGTGTATTGCAAGAAAAAGTGACTAAATAAGGGCACATTTTATCCGGCAGATGCCGCAGGCGCATTATGCGGTGTTGCCCAAGGGCAGAAAGAAAGGATAGTTTCAATATGAAGCGTCAGAAAATTGCCGGCATCTACGCCGACGAGAAGGCCTTTGACGGCCAGAGCATTACTGTCTGCGGCTGGGCAAGAAGCATCCGCGACAACAAGCATTTCGGATTTATCGCTCTCAACGACGGCAGCTGCTTCAAGCCTCTTCAGGTCGTCTTTGCCAGAGAGACTCTTGATAATTACGATGAGATCGCCCACCAGAATGTAGGCGCGGCCCTCATCTGCCACGGCACGCTGGTGCTGACACCGGACGCACAGCAGCCCTTTGAACTGAAGGCTGACAGGATCGAGGTGGAGGGCGTCTCCACTCCCGACTACCCCCTGCAGAAGAAGCGCCACAGTGTGGAGTATCTGCGCACCATCCAGCACCTGCGTCCCCGCACCAATCTCTTCTCCGCCACCTTCCGCGTCCGCTCTGTGGCGGCACAGGCTATCCATGAGTTCTTCCAGGAGCGCGGCTTTGTCTATGTCCACACTCCCATCATCACCGGCTCCGACTGTGAGGGCGCAGGCGAGATGTTCCGCGTCACCACTCTCGACCTTAACAATCTCCCTCTGAAGGAGGACGGCACCGTTGACGACAGCAAGGATTTCTTCGGCAAGGCCTGCAATCTGACCGTCTCCGGTCAGCTCAACTGTGAGAACTTTGCCATGGCTTTCGGCGATGTGTATACCTTTGGCCCCACCTTCCGCGCCGAGGTCAGTTATACCCAGCGCCACGCCGCCGAGTTCTGGATGATCGAGCCCGAGATGGCGTTTGCTGATCTCAACGACTACATGGACACTGCCGAGGCGATGGTTAAATATATCATTAACCGCACTCTGGAGCGCTGCCCTCAGGAGATGGAATTCTTCAACCAGTTCGTGGATAAGGGATTGCTTGACAGACTGAACAATGTTGTCTCCAACGACTTTGGCCGGGTCACCTACACCGAGGCGGTTGAAATTCTTAAAAATTCCGGCAAGGACTTCGATTACCCCGTGGAATGGGGTGTGGACCTGCAGACCGAGCATGAGCGCTATCTCACCGAGGAGGTGTTCAGGAAGCCCATCTTCGTCACCGATTATCCAAAGGAGATCAAGGCGTTCTATATGCGCCAGAATGACGACGGCAGGACAGTGGCTGCGGCGGACTGCCTTGTTCCGGGTATCGGCGAGATCATCGGCGGCTCCCAGCGTGAGGAGCGTCTTGAGGTGCTCGAAAAGCGTATGAATGAGCTGAACCTCAATCCCGAGGATTACTGGTGGTATGTGGATCTTCGCCGTTACGGCTCCTGCCGCCATGCGGGCTACGGTCTGGGCTTTGAGCGTATGGTCATGTATCTCACCGGTGTCAACAACATCAGAGATGTTGAGCTCCATCCGCGCACTACCGGCAACGCCGACTTCTGATATATTACAGAAAAGATTCAGGGCTTCCCGAGCGGGAAGCCCTGATTTTGTTGCTTATATTGCCGCACGGGGATTTACTGCGAACAGACCGTCGCGGTTGCAGTAATAATATAATGTATGCACTCCGTTTATTTTGAAGCGGGTCTCGGCGTTCCCCTCAGGGTACAGCTTTACAAGCTGCAATCTGTCCGGGGAGACGGCGGCCATGAAGGAAATATAATGGGCCTTGGTCATGGGATGCTCGATATGAACGAAATATTCGTCCTCCACTATGCTTATATCGACCGAATGCTCCCCGTCAGCGGCCTCGCTGTCCAGCTCGGGCAGGATGACCCCGTGGCAGCTTATGAGCGCACTGCCCACAGAGGGGATCACATTACCGCAGACCGGGCACACATGAAATCTGCATTTCAGCATATTTGCCGACACATTTGTGTTGGAGACCGCTCTTCCGGACAGCAGCTCGGCAACAGAGACCTTGAAAGCGTCCGCGATGCTCTCCAGCAGGGATATATCGGGGAAGCCCCTGCCGGTCTCCCATTTGGACACGGTCTTATCGCTTATACTGAGCCTCCGTGCCAGCTGCGCCTGGGTCATGCCGCACTTCTCCCGAAGCTCCTTTATTACCGTGCCGGTGAGGTATTGGTTCATATTCTTCATCTGCCTTTCATGTCCCCAATTATATGTGACGGCAGGAGAAAAGACAACCTACGCTGAGTAGACTACGCCGGGTCATTTCTCCCGCGTCTCAGCAGGAAAGCGGCGGTCGGTATCAGAATGAAGCAATAGAACATATTTGAATACGGTATGATCTGTTCGGACCAGAGCTCGAGGCTCCGGCTGTCCGGGGCGATAAGGATCCCCGCCGCCGCAGCGACCGCGGCGCAAAGCCAGATCATAAAGCGGCCGTCGGACATATCGAAAACTTTCCCGCCGGAAATGCTCCCGCTGAAACCGAGAGCAAGACGCAGACAGCTATGGGCGGCCAGAAGCATGGATGATACCAGCAGAAAGTCGGGGAATATCCACAGCGCTACCACCAGCGCCTCCACCCTCTCCACTGTGCGGAAAAACACAAGATTTCTCACCAGAACAAAGAATGGCGCAGATGTGAGCCCGGCGACCTCTGCCCCGAAGCTGCCCACAATAATGAGCGCAGTGAGCCCAAGCAGCACGGAGAAATAGATGACCCAGAGAAAGGCGTCCCGCATCCGTCCCGGAGTCTTTGACGAGGCACCCTGAAAGAAGCATACCGACACCGTGCCCAGGGCAAGAATGTCAACTGCCGGCAGCGCACCCTCCGCAGTTGGCAGTACATTGTATAACGCCACAGGAAGGACATTATCTTTTCTGATATCAAAGAGAGCGAAAACCACTATGAGCCCCAGCGCACCCAGAACGACGGGTCTTACAATGCGGCCCACCCGGGCCACAGTCCGGATGCTTCCCATGGCGGCGAGGGCACACAGCAGCCCCATTGAGAGGGCAAATCCCCAGGGGGCAGTGCCGGGATAAACCGTGACGACCAGCCTGTCCGCCCCGGAGCGCAGTACAAATCCGGCATACAGAGTGAACCACATCCCGGAGATGAGAAGGAAAGCCTTCCCGGTGAATTTACCGGGGAGACGGAGAAAAAGATCCTGCATACCCTCCCCGTCAGATGCACTGTCCATCATCCGCGAGATAAGCCATGCGTATAAGAGCATGAGGGGTATACCCGCCAATGCCGACAGCCAGGCCGTTCTTCCCGCCAGCCGAATTGCCGCGGAGGGGAAGAGCCTCAGCGCGGGGGAGAGCATCGTCATGGTGGCAAGGGTGATGAGATCCCGCCTTGACAGACCGTTACTCAACAGCATTTGCCTCCTTCATGTCGTATAGGTGGATGAGCTTTGCACTGACGGCCACTGTTACGCCGAGAGTGGGCAGAATATCGGAAAAGCTGCCGGCCATCTTGCGGTACATAGCCGGAGATTTTCGCTCAACGGTTGAACTGAGCCCCAGAAAATCCGCGTTCAGGGAGCGTGACGCGGCGAACACGGAATTAATGCGTCCTGACAGCTCATCCTCCAGCCGGGAGATGAGCACATCCGCAGGTGCGTTTTGATTGTCGGAGATCGCCACGGAGATATTCAGCTGCACATTGAGGCCGTTCAGCTCTCCGTTTTCCGACCAGACCGGGGAAATATCCGAGCTGCTCTTAATGATCTCCACCATCGCGGTCTCCGCCCCTCTGACATTCAGGGGCATAGAGAGCGTCCCGGAGGAATTTCTCAGCAGATCCACCGCCAGCGCGTCAGTCTCGCTCAGATATCCGCACAGTCTCCCGCCGCGTATAATTCCGTAGCCCGACGACATGGCGGCATTCCCCGCTTTTTCCTCCTCCGTGATGCTCTCGCTGGAGGGGGGGCTGTCAACGACACATATCAAAGCACTTCCGTTTCGGCGCAGAGCGCATATAATATCGGCGGCGGTGAAGGGGGAGCCCCCGTGATCGTCCAGCCGGCTTTCGAGATTGTCAATTATCTCCGGCGGAGAGGAACCGCTGTCACCGATGGAATCGATAAGGCTCCTTGCACTCCCGCCTTTTACCAGAAACATGGGCGAGTCCAGCCGCATATCCGGCGACCGGCAGATATAGTTGAGACAGTCGTCTATCCCGGTATCGGCAAGCTTCTCTCCGATGATCACCTGATCAACATGGTAGCAGAACAGCTCCTTCTCATACGATCGGGCATAAATATCCTCTATGGCTCCCGGGACAGAGACGCCGGAGCCTTTCAGAAGGCTGGACATCTGCTTCTCACCCTCGGGTGCCGAGGCGAGCGTCACATCAAAGCTGCCGTTATTATCATCAATGCCCATAGTACGAACTACCAGCAGACTCTCAACTTCTCTGAAATTGCTCTGAACGCCGCAGCCGGAGAGCAAAAACAGGCAGAAGCAGAGACACATCGGCAATAGAGTCCTCTTCATTTTTGCCTCCTCTTGTCCTGCGTGTTCAGAATGGGGTCGCGGTACTTCTTCGACGGCTTCGGCAGGCAGACCAGCAGACGGAATACGGGAAAGGCCTCCCCGTCACTGAGAGGCGCGGAATAATTGATGCCGAAGCTGTCTATTCCTGCCAGATGCAGCAGCAGGAAACAGGTCAGAAGACCTGCTCCGAAGAGTCCTCCGGCTATTGCCCCGATCACCAGTCCCAGCGCCCCAAGCCGGACCGCGGAGCCCAGATCCTGACTGGGCAGCGTGTAACAGGCAATGGCGGACTGTGCCACGACGATGATGGCGATAGGTGACACCACCTGGGCCTCAACGGCAGACTGACCTACGATCAGCGCCCCTATGATGCTTACCGTGTCGCCGATGGGGTTCGGGAGCCGGAGTCCGGCTTCCTGCAGGAAACTGAAGGCGAGCAGCATACCCATGATCTCAAACCCGGTAGAGAATGGCACATTCTGTTTCGCCTCGACAATGCTTATAAGAAGCTTTGTGGGTATCATCTCCTGTTGGTACATGGCGATCGCCACATAAAGCGCCGGGAGGAACAGACCGATAATAAGCCCGATGTACCTGACTATTGTCAGCACAGTGGCAATAAGAAAATGGTTTGAGCTGTCACCGGTGACCTTCATAAACTCGGCAAAGGTGACGGGAAGCACAAGCCCCACGGGCAGACCGTCAACAAGAATGCCGACTCTGCCGTCGCAAAGATACATGGAAAAGCGGTCGGGCCGCTCGGTGTGTATGATCTGCGGAAGAGGTGATCGGGGAGAATCCACAATGTATTCTTCAAGCGTGCCGGTAGAGAGGAGGGAGTCAACATCTATACTGTTCAGCCGATCTGTCAGCAGGGCGGGCAGCCGGGGATCGACGACTCCTTCAATATATAATATACTGACTTTTGTATGAGTCTTTCGCCCGATGGTCGTCTCGCTGACTTTGAGAGCGGGGGAACAGATACGGCGGCGTATGAGGGAGGTGTTTGTCCTGACAGCCTCAACAAAGCTGTCCTTCGCTCCTTTAAGGCTCTTCTCAAGAGTGGGTTCTGAAACCGATCTGGTCCTGGAGGAGCGGACCTCAAATGTGAGGGCCGTGTGGAGAGAGTCAAAAATGACGGCGCAGCTGCCGTGGGTGATGTCAAAGACGGTGTCATCCATCGTGAAGCGCTTTTTCACACTGTATGAGAATATACCGCCGTCCTCCATCAGCTCAAGCGCCGCCTGCTCGTCCTTTGCGAACATGGAGCGGAAGATCTCAGTGAGAGGCCGTATAATGTCCTCTCCTAAAGAGACCCCGGAAACTATGCCGTCAAGCCAGCAGAGCGTCACACGAATTGATCCTAATCCGATGGCGATCTCCCTGGACTCAAAATCGGCACAATCCGAGAATGCCGACAAAAGAGCCTGAGCAGAAACAAGCTCCCTGTGCTCCGGAATTGAGGCAGGGTGAAATGATAGTTTGTTAATGAAATCATCAGTGTACATATGATGTATTTTGCGGAAAAAGCAGTTAAATATACATCAGCAAAAGACTCGAAAAAAGGCAAAAAGGGTATTGACAAGAGGCGTGGGAAGAGGTATTCTACACAAGCTCACCTCGAGCGGCGGGTTTCCTCCGGGTGTCAGAGCCGAAAAAAGTTTTTACAAAATCAAAAAAAGTTCTTGACATACGCGGCCGCTTGTGCTAATATAAGCAAGCTGTCGCCGATGAGGCGGAGCAGAATGTACCTTGAAAATTGAACAATGTAAGAAGAAATAGCTTATGCAAATAAGCACCAAAGAAAAGGGCTTTTTAAGAGTCAGAAATGACTGAAAAGAAATTCTTTTGAGAGCTGGAAAGCTATTCAATAGATTTAAACAGGCATTAGAGTCTGTGT
>JAZUJF010000229.1:0-5928 GCA_045642585.1 Candidatus Limivicinus sp. | reverse complement strand
TAGCAACTCAATTCTACCATAGAATCTTCGCTATGGATATTTTTCATTATTGCAACTTCATTTTACAATGTCCGGTTTTTTTCCTGATTATTTGTTTTGAAAAACGGAGGGATGACCGTGAAGAAACGCATAGTTTTGCCGGCAATAGGAACCGCTGTTGTCGGTGCGGCTGCAGGTGTGTTTTTGGGATTTCTTTACCAGTATATTTTTTACAGAGACAGAGGGCCGCTGCTGAATCTGCTGGAGAGCAAGACCCACAGCGAAAAGTATTACGAGCGCAGGGATCGAAAGGCTGACGAGCTGCGTCAGACGAGAGGCTTTACCCTGTCCAGTGAGAGCCCCGACGGATTAAAGCTTCTCGGCTTCTATTACCCCCGCGGTACACAGTTGAGTAAAAAGATCGCGTTTGTTATTCACGGTTACCACTCCGAACACCTGGAGACTACCGGGATGGTGTTTGAATACTGGCATAACCGCGGATTTGATGTCTTCTGCCCGGATCACCGCGCCCACGGGCAGAGTGAGGGTACTCTTGTTTGCTACGACACCAGGGAGAGCGAGGACTGCCTGAGGTGGATAGATATTCTGCGCGAAAACTTCGGGGAGGATGTGCAGATCGTACTCCAGGGCTTCTCAATGGGCGGAGCCACTGTTCTGAAGATGAGCGACAAGGTGCCGGAGAATGTAAAATTCATCATCTCTGATTCCGGTTACACCAGCGCACGGGAGCTGATCGAGAACAATATCGGACCTTTGACACACCTTATGAGCCGGGCAAACAAGGTCATCTCCGGATATGAACTGGAGGACACGGATGTTCGGGACAGTGTACGCAATACAAAGGTGCCTATACTGTTTGTGCATGGGACAGACGACCCGACCGTTCCGTTCTGGATGGGCAAGGAGCTGTATGAGCTTTGCCCCGAGCCCAAGGACTGTCTGTTCGTTGAGGATGCCAGACATATTGAGGCCGCACATAACGCGCCCGTTGACTACGCGAAGAAAACAGATAAATTTATCGACAGATTTGTACATAATTGATTTCCGGATGCCTGCTGCATATGATCCGGTTTGCTGAAGAAAAAGAGAAGGACTGCCCCAAAAATGAAATTTATTTTTCGCCTGCTTGTGCTTGTTTTCTGTCTTGTCATTCTGGCCTTTGTAATTGTGGTCAGAGTCGATGAAGCCACACTCATTACATCGCCCTTGAAGCTTCCGGAAGCTGCGGCCACAGAGCCCGCATCCAAAGCTTCGGCGCCTGCACCGATCTCCAAAACTGCGGAGCCCACACCGGAGCCTACGCCTGAGCCCACACCGGAGCCCAAGGATTATAAGTTCTCTTTTATCGGTGACTGCACTCTCTGGTCAAACGCGAACTATGCCTACCATCCCGCAGGTTACGCCGGAGTAATGGGAGATGATTACTCCTATCCGTTTTCCAATACCGTGCAGTATTTCGAGAACGACGAATGTACCTTTGCAAATCTTGAGTGTCTACTGTCCGATACCCAGATGACTGTTGACTACACTGCCGCAACCTTTGCCTTCATCGCTCCCACGGAATACGCGAATGTAATTATTGAGGGCGGCGTGGACTTTGTCACAACGGCCAACAACCACCTTATGGACTGCTATGAAAAGGGCCGCGACAGAACATATGAGACTCTTGAAAGCTACGGCATACAGTACGGTAAGGAAAGACAGGCTCAGATCATCACTACCGCTGACGGCATCAGGGTGGGTGTGTACACGGCGGGCATAAATATGCGTCCGGACTGGAAGCAGGATGAGGTCCTTGAGAGCATTGCCGATATGCGCTCACAGGGAGCGGAAATAATCGTGTGTATGTTCCACTGGGGCGAGGAGCTGTACTATGAGCCTCGCCAGTACCAGAACGATCTGGCTCATGCCTGTATAGATGCCGGCGCGGATATTGTTTACGGCTCTCACTCCCATTGCCTTCAGCCGATGGAGGAGTATAACGGCGGACTCATAATGTATTCCATGGGCAACTGGACCTTCGGCGGAAGCACAATGCCCAAGGATCCCGATACCGCCATCATTCAGGTGACATTGAAGAGAAATGATGACGGAACATACGGCTACGGCAGCTTCGAGATAATACCCTGCTGTGTCAGCAGCAATATCGAGGGGGCCGCGGCAAATGCCCAGAACTACAATAACTACTGCCCGACACCGTATGAGGAGGGGACAAACGAGTATTATCGCGTACTCTCCAAGCTTGACGGCAGCTTTGAGCCCACTTCTCAGGGCGCAGATTATTCCGCATGGTACGCCAGCCGCGCAGGCTGATTTGCTCCTTATGATCGGGAAGCAGAAAGGATAGATGACTTTTCGGCTTCCCGAATGTTTGTTTATTTTTTGACTTTTCAACAAAAAGACACTGTGGTATAATAATCAGTGTAATTTGACGGCGCAGATGTTTTCAACGAGGTGATGAGATGGAACATGATTCTGTTCTGTTTTCCATAGGGCCGCTGCAGATCACATCCCCGGTGGTGACACTGTGGGCACTGATGGCAGTAGTGACGGTCATATGCTGGCTTGGGACCCGTAATCTTAAAGATGTGCCCGGGCCGCTGCAAAATGTGCTTGAGCTGGCTGTGGTCAAGATAAGAGACCTTCTTGACGGCGTAATGGGCAAAAAGCTCTGCAGGAGCTACTTACCGACCTTCGCCACATTCTTCATCGTAATTATTATTTCAAACTATACCGGCGTTCTCCCCGGCGCAGGTTATCTGAAGGGCTTTTCCGTGCCGACCGCATCCCTGTCTGTTACGGCGGGTCTGTCTCTGGCGGCCTTCTGCTCCATTCAGGAGGTGGGTATCAGAGAGCGCGGTCTGAAACCGTACCTGAAGAGCTTCCTGCAGCCGGTGGCGCTGCTGCTGCCGCTGACACTGCTTGAACAGCTTATCCGCCCGTTCTCGCTGGCAATGCGTCTTTACGGCAATCTGTACGGAGAAGAGGTGGTAACATCGAGCCTGTACGATGTATTTCCCATCCTGCTGCCTCTCATTATGAATGTGCTGAGTCTGTTGTTCTGCTTTATTCAGGCAATGGTATTCACAATGCTCCTGGGACTCTATGTGGCTGAATCCGCAGAGGAACAGGAATGATACGGTAAAAAACAAAAAACAATAAATACATTTCGGAGGATCAATACAATGAATTCTGCTATTATCGCAATCGCCGCTGTCCTTGCAGTCACAGTTTCCGCCGTCGCTACCGCTATTGCGCAGTCCAAAGCCGCGACTACCGCGCTTGAGGCTATCGCCCGTCAGCCCGAGGCCGCGGGTGAGATCCGTACTTCGCTCATCCTTTCTCTGAGCCTTATGGAAGCTCTGACCATTTACGGTATGCTCGTCGCGTTCATGCTCATCGGAAAGATCTGATAATCAATCCTTGAAAAATTCGGAACAGGAGGAAGAGACAGATGCTTAGTATCAACATCTCTGAGCTGATATTGACTTTTGTCAGCTTCTATATAATGCTTGTTTTGCTGAAAAAGTTCCTGTTCGTGCCCCTTATCACCTTTATGGATCAGCGTCAGGAGAGAATAGACGCCGGACTGCAGAAGGGAAAAGAGGCCGAGGAAAAGGTCCTTCAGGTACAGCAGCAGTATGACGACGCTCTCCGGGACGCAATGGCACAGGCCTCTTCTCATGTGGAAAAAGGCCGTGAGAGATCCGCCCGCGCTCTAAAGTGTGCCCGGGACTCTTTGGACGCAGAACAGCAGAAGGCCGAAGAGCTGGACCGCCAGGACCGTCAGGCACTCTACGAGCAGAGCGAGGATGAACTGAAGCAGAAGACTGCCGAACTGTCACACACTCTGGCAGACAAGCTTTTGAGCAGGTAGTATTCATAATTTCACAGGAAGGAAGGTGGCTGCAATGAGCGGATGGAACATATGGTATGCGCTCCTGAACTTTGCGATCCTTGCCGCGGCGCTCTACTTTATAGGCAGAAAGATAGTGGCGAAGATGTTCAGTGACAACCGCCGGAAAATAGAGGACAGCGTTGAGGAGGCAAGGCTGGCCGAACAGCGCAGTGAGAAGCTGGACGAGGAGCTTGAGGGCAGAGCGGCGGATTTCGAGCGCAGGCGCCGGGAGCTGATTGACAGTGCTATCCGGGAGGTCAAGTCAGAACGAGAAGAAAACAGGGAAAAGATCCTTGTTATTAACGGGCGTGCGGCGGCGTGCGGGGAAAGAGAGGTTCCCGTCCTCTCCGATCATTTGCTCAGACGCATAAAGGATGAGAACACCCCCGCCCTTCTCTCTGCTGCCGGTGAGCTTATGGCGTCTTCCGAGTATGAGCCTCAGCGCCGAGCTCTCGAAAGCGCATTTGTACAGGAGTGCGCGGGGATGCTCACTCTCACCCAGGCCGATAAGGCCGGCATCCGATGGGAAGGCAGTATAAAGGCCCTGCTATCCGGAGCGGATGAAGTCGCCCTGAGCCATGCGGATGATGTAAAGAAGACTGTTATGAGCGCTTTGGGTGACGGTATCACCTTTGAAACCACGCTGGAGCCGGAGCTGATCGGAGGTCTCAGACTCCAGATCGGCGACACCGTTTATGACGGCACCCTTCTGGGAATGCTTGAGAGGCTTAGCCGTGAGATCGCGGGCGACAGCTCAAAGCAGTCCGACCTTGTGGGGTATTACAGAGATGCCTTCTCCGGCGCCGATAATTCTGTCAGCAAATATCAGGTGGGTAAGATCATCGGCCAGAGCGAGGGCATATGCACTGTTTCCGGCCTGAGCGATGTCATGTCAGGGGAGCTGCTGGAGATAGACGGCGGAGAAGAGGCCATGGTCATGGACATGGAGCCTGATACCGTTTCCGCCGTTCTTCTGGGCAGCGGTGACGGCATACACAGCGGCACAGCTGTGCGCCGCACAGGCAGAGTAATGGAAGTCGCTGTGGGCGATCGGCTTATTGGCCGCGTTCTTGACGGTTTGGGACAGCCTATTGACGGCGGCGAGGATATTATCTGCCCGGAGCGAAGACCGGTTGAGAGCCCTGCGCCCGCCATTATTGAAAGACAGCCTGTTTCTGTCCCTCTGCAGACGGGAATACTGGCGATAGATGCCCTTGTACCTATCGGCAGAGGTCAGCGTGAGCTTATAATCGGTGACCGACAGACAGGCAAGAGCTCCATTGCCGTTGACACGATAATCAACCAGAGGGGACAGAATGTGATCTGCATCTATGTCTCCATCGGACAGAAGGATTCAACCGTTGCCGGTGTCGTCTCCAGGCTTCGTGCCCTGGGGGCAATGGACTATACCATCGTTGTAAACGCCAAGGCATCAGACCCCGCGCCCATGCTGTACCTTGCTCCGTATGTGGGGACCGCCATCGGCGAGTACTTCATGAATTCGGGCCGTCATGTCCTCATCGTATATGATGACCTTTCAAAGCACGCCGTGGCATACCGCGAGCTGAGCCTGATGCTCAAGCGCGCACCGGGCAGAGAGGCCTACCCCGGCGATGTGTTCTATCTGCACTCCAGACTGCTTGAGCGCTCCGCCTGTCTCGATGAAGCGCACGGCGGCGGCAGCATGACTGCCCTGCCTGTGGTCGAAACTCAGGCAGGAGATATTTCGGCATATAACCCCACCAATGTTATTTCCATTTCAGACGGTCAGATATTCCTTGACGGCGCAATGTTTAACCAGGGTATGCGCCCCGCCATCAATGCGGGTCTGTCCGTGAGCCGTGTGGGCGGCGCCGCCCAGCCAAAGGCCATGAAGCAGTTTGCTTCCCGCCTGCGTGTTGATCTGGCGCAGCACCGCGAGCTGGAGGCATTCAGTCAGTTCGGCTCCGATCTGGATAAGGCCAGCCTTGACGCTCTGAACAGAGGCCGCCATGTGACTCAGCTGCTGGTGCAGAAGCGTTACAGCCCCA
>JAZUJF010000228.1:0-3592 GCA_045642585.1 Candidatus Limivicinus sp. | reverse complement strand
CTTCTTTTAAAAAATCATGCACCAGCCATACCTTCTTCTTTGGAGAAGGTGTCGCGGGCGGCGGGCAACAGCGTGCGATAATACATATTCTCCAGCGTCCGCCCGTGACGGATGAGGTCTCGCGCCCGCAGGCGCATTTTGGGCATTGCGCAATGTCCGATGTTCTTTCATGGGAGAACCTCATCCACCGCAAGCGGGTCTCGCTGTGGCTCGGTCACCTCGCGGCTCTGGGCTGCCCCCGGCAGTCCATTCACTACCGCTCGACCGCTTCGCTGCCCTTCCCCTTGTGAGCAAGGGGAAGGCATAATGAACCTGTGGCGCGGTGCTTTCACAGTACTATTCCTTATTATTGAAACATAAACGCACCGCTTTTTGCGGTGCGTTCAGGCATTATTTAACGCTGAAGAGGATATCGCCGTAGCTGGGCAGGGGCCAGTAGCCGCAGGCACAGATAGGCTCAAGGGCGTCCACATAGCCTCTAAGCTCATCCATCAGGGGCACAACAGTGTCCTTATAGAAGTTTGCTGTCCCGATATTTTTCTCAAAGCCCTCGGATCTGTCCACAGCCTCCCTGAGCATATCATTCGCTCTGCAAGCCCTGGCCATGAGGGAGCAGAGCTCCTTGAGCAGCTTCTCCTCGGGCTGAGTATCGGTTTCGATGCCTATGGCTCTGCGGGAGAGCAAAGCGTCGGACAGGGCCTTGGAATAGGCCGAGACCGCGGGGAATATCTCCTTTACGAACATACGCTCCATAGTCCTTGCCTCGATGTGCAGGACCTTTACATAGTTTTCAAGCTTTATCTGATAGCGGATGCGCAGCTCGGTCTCAGAGTAGACCCGGTGGCGGGAGAACATCTCGATATTCTTTTTGTCCAGATAGCAGGGCAGCGCATCGGGAGTGGCGGGCAGATTGCGCAGTCCCCTCTTCCCGGCCTCATTGACCCAGTCACCGTTGTAGGCGTTGCCGTTAAACAGGATGCGCTTATGCCTGCGGATAACGCTCTGAATAAGATCATGCAGAGCACTCTCAAAATCCTCGGCCTGCTCCAGAATATCGGCATACTGGCGCAGAGACTCGGCCACGGCGGTATTGATCACCACATTGGGGCCGGATATGGACAGGGAGGAGCCGGGCATACGGAACTCGAACTTGTTGCCGGTGAAGGCGAAGGGAGAGGTGCGGTTGCGGTCGGTGGTGTCTCTCGGGAATTTGGGCAGAGCGTGAACGCCGACCTTTATGATGACCTGCTCCCGGGCGCCGTAGGGTTCATCCTTCTCGATAGCGTTCAGTATTGCCTCCAGCTCCTCGCCGATAAACATGGAGACGATGGCGGGAGGCGCCTCGGTAGCACCAAGACGGTGATCGTTGGCGGCGGAAGCCACCGATACACGGAGCATATCCTGATAGTCATCCACGGCCTGAATGACGGCGCACAGCAGAAGCAGGAACTGGGCGTTCTCTGAAGGGGTCTCTCCGGGCTCAAGAAGATTCACGCCGGTATTGGTGATCATGGACCAGTTGTTATGCTTGCCGGAGCCGTTCACCCCCTCAAAGGGCTTCTCATGGAGCAGACATACCATGTCATACTTTCTGGCGATCTTCTGCATCAGCTCCATGGTGAGCTGGTTGTGGTCGGCCGCAATATTCGCGGTGGTAAAGATGGGAGCCAGCTCATGCTGGGCGGGAGCGGTCTCGTTATGCTCGGTCTTGGCCATGATGCCAAGCTTCCACAGCTCCTCATCCAGCTCTTTCATGAACGCCGCCACTCTGGGCTTTATGGCACCGAAATAGTGGTCGTCAAGCTCCTGACCCTTGGGCGGTCTCGCTCCGAACAGGGTTCGGCCGGTATAGATAATGTCCTTTCGCTTCTCATAGACCTTTCTGTCGATGAGAAAATATTCCTGCTCGGGGCCGGCAGTCGTCTTGACCGAGGTGACTTCATTGTGTCCGAAGAGTCTCAGCACGCGCACCGCCTGCTTATTCAGCGCCTCCATCGACCGCAGCAGCGGGGTCTTTTTATCCAGCGCCTCTCCGCCGTAGGAGCAGAAGGCAGTAGGGATGCACAGCACGCCGTCTTTAATAAAGGCATAGGAGGTGGGGTCCCACGCAGTATAGCCTCTGGCCTCAAAGGTGGCACGCAGGCCGCCGGAGGGCAGAGAGGAGGCATCGGGCTCGCCCTGAATGAGCTCCTTACCGGAAAACTCCATGATGACCTTGCCCCCGTCAACCGGAGCGATAAAGCTGTCATGCTTCTCCGCGGTGATGCCGGTCATGGGCTGGAACCAGTGGGTGAAATGGGTAGCGCCCTTCTCGATGGCCCAGTCCTTCATGGCGTTTGCCACCACCGTAGCGGCGGCACTGTCCAGCCGTTTTCCTTCGGTCATGGCCTGCTGAACCTGTCTGAAAACGTCCTTGGGCAGACGGGCCCTCATTACGGAGTCGTTGAATACGGCGCTGCCGAATATTTCTGTGACATTGTTCATAGTAATCATCCATTCCGCCGCTTCGCGTCGGCACAAAAAGAAAACCACGTGCAGCATCTTATCACGCGAAGCAAAGGAATGATAAGATGATCGTTTTTTCTCCCAAAATCAGCCGAGGTTCTGCTAAATGAAAATATAACGAAAATATTCTATCACATTTTGAATATCAGTCAATCGAAATCAAATCGGCAAATTGACAAAATCTATTGACAGAAACTGTCTGATAAAATATCATATGCTCAAAATGCAGAGTATTCGGAGGTTATCATGGGTATTGCTGTGGTCGGTAACGCATTCGTTGACATCAAGGGCTTCCCGGAGGACATATATGTTCCCAAGGGCAGAAACGCCGGAAAGGTCGAGATAGTCCACGGTGGTGTGGGCAGGAATGTGGCGGAGGACATTGCAAATGTGGAGCTGCGCCCCATGTTCGTCAGCATGGTGGATGACGATCCTCAGGGCGAGGAAGTGGTGAACAAGCTCCGCAATCACAAGGTCAACACCGACTATATCGTCCATACCCCCGACGGTATGGGGATGTGGCTGGCCGTTTTTGACCATCAGGGTGATGTGGTGGCGTCCATCTCAAAGCGCCCTAAAATGGAGGCTCTGGCTGCTCTTCTTGAGGAGAAGGGCGACGAGATATTCTCTTCCTGTGACAGCATAGTGCTGGAGATAGACATGGAAAAGGACATTGTGAAACAGGTTTTCAGCTTTGCCCGGAAATACTCAAGGCCCGTTTACGGCGTTGTGGCCAATATGTCCATCGCCGGGGAGCGCCGTGATCTTATCCGCAGCACAGACTGCTTCGTCTGCAACCAGCAGGAGGCCGGTATGCTGTTTCTTCAGGATTACTCCGCTCTCACCCCGGAGGAGCTGGCGGCAAAGCTTTCCGAGAATATATCTTCTGCCGGCATCCGCTCCATGGTCGTCACAATGGGCGAAAAGGGCTCGGTGTACGCAGACCTCACGGGTATCTGCGGCGTGTGCCCCTCAAGAAAGGTCCCCGTCATAGACACCACCGGCGCCGGTGACGCATTCTGCGCAGGTCTTGCCGTGGGTCTCACATACGGGAAATCTCTGCCGGAGTCGGTTGAGATAGGGACCC
>JAZUJF010000227.1:0-6230 GCA_045642585.1 Candidatus Limivicinus sp. | reverse complement strand
CCCCTTCTGCGGAAGGGGAAGGCATATAGCATAAACATTGCACAATGTAAAACCTTCTTCTTTGGAGAAGGTGGCGCGGGCGGCGACCGAAAAGGTCTGATTACACATATCTTGCATCGTCCGCCCGTGACGGATGAGGTCTCCGCGCCCGCAGGCGCATTTTGAACATTGTACAATGTCCGACATTTTTCAGGGGAAACCTCATCCACCGCAAGCGGTCCCCCTTCCCCTTCTGCGGATGGGGAAGGCATATTAACCGCAAGCGCTTCTCGCTGCGGCTCGGTCACCTCGCGGCTCTGGACTGCCCCCGGCAGTCCATTCACTACCGCTCGGCCGCTTCGCTACCCTTCCCCTTCTGCGGAAGGGGAAGGCATAATGCACCTTTGAAGCGCAGCTTTCATAGTAATCACTGATAAGAAGACAAAGATTGCCTGATTCCTATCAGTGATTAGTATTGCTATTACCCTTTCAGGTTGTTTTTCAGCCCTGAGATCTCCTCCGCTGTCAGCCCGAGGGAAGTGAGATATTTTTCCGCTGCCTGCTGAAGATCACCTTTGGCGGGGTCGATGCCGAAGATCGCTTTGAGATTCCTGTTCAGGTTGCCGTTGACCGTCATCCCGTATACCGCATCCGCGGGGCTGATCTTATAGTAATTGACAAAGCTCTGCATATAGTCCTCTGTGATCTCGTCATATCCCGCACCCATCAGGCTTTCCAGAACAGCGACCGTGAGCCCCGTTCTCTCCTTGCCTTCACCGCAAAAAATGCAGTACACGCCGGGCTCTTCCGCCATATACCGGAGCGCCTCAGCCAGTTTTTCCTTGTTTTCCGCCGCGGTGAAGTCCATGGCAGTCGCCACGGCAATATGCTTCTGTGTCGCAAAATAGCTGTTTTCCACGCCCTCGTATTCCGAAATCGACGCCTCGTTGTCCGTCAGATCGACAAATACGGTAACGCCCGCCTCGGCGGCAGCCGCATCGGCATAGTTGCTGCGGTTATGCTCGGGATCTATTGGAGAGGCGCTGCGGAAAAGGATACCCTCGCCGATCTGACCGGCCGTAACAGAGCGGAAGTTTGCAAACTCCGCATCGCTGAGTGTGGGATAATCCTCGCGCAGATCGGTATAGGTCATGCTGCGGATCGTAAACTGCTCAAGATAGCCCGCCTTTTCCTTAAGCGTCAAAGTAAAAACAGTCTTATCTGACATCCCGTCGCAATACTGCCACTCATAGCTCTTGTCCTCATGGACGATCTTCTTCGCGATCCCGTAGGTTTCCGCAAAGCTGCCCATGTTGACCGCCAGTTCGGTCTCCTCCGTCTCGCCATCCATCTGCAGGAACAGACCCGGACAGCCGGAATCCACATCGGAAAACGACTTTCCCAGCGGCACATCAACGCTGACGCCGCCAAAGCTGACTGTCAGGATGTCGCCGTATTCAAAAGCCTCCAGTACCCGTGCGTGCGGAAGATTGAGCTTCACATTGCCATATTTGGAGATCTCATAAATACCCTCTGCGGTAACTTCCTCCGAAGCGGTACGGATCGGCTGTGGCTGCGGTTGGGCAGTGACAGCGGCCCCGGCAGGCGCTTCCCGCGCACGCTCAGGCCAGAAAACGATCAGCAATACGGCGATAAGAAGAATTGTGACCAACAGAAGAATACTTTTTCTATTCATAAATTTCATTTTGCTGCAGCCTCTTTTCCTGTGTTATCCATCCTTAAAATTTATAGTATATACTCTCGCGGCGCAAATATAGCACAACACAGTATGCTCTGTAAAGTATCTTTATCGGCTTTTTCGGTGCGGGGTGCTATGCAGTCGGGCAGTCTGTGACATTCTGCTTCCTGTTGTGGTGCCGCGATAATGCGCACGGGGATTTTATATATGGTTATTGACAATTAATTCTTTTCTGCTAATATAGGTAGGACACTACCTATTGGAGGTGAGACTATGGATAAACCGGCCGCAATGGGTCCACGGTTTGCTATTATTCACCGATATGTGCGTCAGCAGATAAACGAATTCCTGAAAGGCGAGGGTATAACCGGAGCTCAGTTGGGAGTTATGGCTTCGCTTCACCGGCTGGAGCATGAGGGTGTAGAGGAGATCAACCAGCGTGCGCTGGAAAATCTCTGTCATGTCACCCACCCGACAATGACCGACATTCTGGGAAGGCTGGAAAAGAAGGGCTTTATCAGATGTGAGCGCAGTCAGGGAGACAGGCGTTCCAAGGTCATACATTCCACAGAAAAGGCCGATGCTCTGGGCGAGGCTCTGCATCGGGCAGACAGTCTTGTGTTTGACAGGCTGTGCGCCGATTTCAGCCCTGAGCAGAAGGAGCAGCTGCGGGAACTGACCGATATCATGCTGGACACAATATTCAAAGACATTAAAGAAAGGGGCGAGGATTCCCTTGATCAGGAAACTTGCAAAGAGTGTTAGAGAGTATAAGACCCCCGCGATACTGACTCTCTGCGCGATGGTGTTTGAGGTGCTGTTGGAGGTGCTTATCCCCTTCATCACCGCAGACCTGGTAAACGACATAAAAGCGGGCGTGGCTCTGAGTCAGGTCGTCAAAACCGGCCTCGTGCTTGTGGTAATGGCTCTTCTGAGCCTGTGCTGCGGTGCGTTCGGCGGCTTTGCCGGCTCAAAGGCTTCGGCGGGCTTTGCCAAAAATCTGCGTCGGGATATTTTTACCCGTGTGCAGGGCTTTTCGTTTGAAAACATAGACCATTTCTCCACCGCTTCTCTTGTCACCAGAATGACCACCGACATCAACAATGTCCAGATGGCATTCATGATGATTATCCGGATCGCGGTCAGAGCACCTCTGATGTTCATATTCTCCGTGACCATGGCCTTTGTAATGGGCGGGGCACTGGCCTCGACCTTTGTTATCGTCATCCCCGTGCTTGTCTTCGGTCTTCTCATGATAGCCAGAAAGGCCATGCCCGCTTTCCGGGCCGTGTTCCGCAAGTACGACAAGATGAACGAGTCTATCGAGGAGAATGTCCGCGGTATGCGCGTTGTCAAGGGCTTTGCCCGCGAGGAGTACGAGAAGGAGAAGTTCGCCCGGGCTTCCGACGATATCTGCGGCGACTTCACCAAGGCCGAGCGCATAGTCGCCTTCAACTCTCCCCTGATGCAGCTTTGCCTGTACTTCAACATGGTGTTCATTATGGCCGTTGGCTCCCGTATTATCATCACCAGCGGCGGCACGGTCATAGATGTGGGACAGCTGTCGGCGATGCTCACCTACGGCTTCCAGATCCTTATGAGTCTTATGATGATCTCCATGATCTATGTGATGCTGACCCTGTCCGCCGAGTCCGCGCGGCGTATCTGCGAGGTCCTGAATGAGGAGAGCACGCTTTACAATCCCGAAGATCCCGTGTTTGATGTGGCCGACGGCTCTGTTGATTTCGAGAATGTGAGCTTCAAGTATTCAAAAGAGGCAAAGAAAAACGCTCTTGATAGCGTAAATCTGCATATTGACTCCGGTATGACAGTGGGTATTCTGGGCGGAACAGGCTCATCCAAGTCCACTCTTATCCAGCTTATCCCCCGTCTGTACGATGTGACCGAGGGCAGCGTAAAGGTCGGCGGTCGGGATGTGCGCGAGTATGATCTGAAGACTCTGCGCGACAGCGTTTCCGTGGTACTGCAGAAAAATCTGCTGTTCTCCGGCACAATAAAGGACAATCTGCGCTGGGGCAGCGAAAACGCCACCTTGGAGGAGATGAAGGAGGCCTGCTCTCTGGCTCAGGCCGACGAATATATAAGCGCCTTCACCGATGGCTATGACAAGGTCATCGAGCAGGGCGGCACCAATGTGTCCGGCGGTCAGAAGCAGCGTCTGTGCATCGCCCGGGCACTGATGAAGAAGCCCAGGATCCTCATTCTGGATGACTCCACCTCTGCCGTGGATACAAAGACCGACGCCATGATCCGCGAGGGCTTCCGTTCCTTTATCCCTCAGACCACCAAGATCATCATTGCCCAGCGCGTGGCCTCCGTTATGGATGCGGATATGATCGTTATTATGGACAACGGTGCCATAGTTGACACCGGCACTCATTCTGAGCTCATGGAGCGCAGCGAGATATACCGCGAGATCTATGAGCAGCAGATCGGAGGAGGTGAGGAGAATGAATAAACGCGCACCCGGCGGAGCTCCCGGTAATCCCCAGGATTCCTTCAGGGCCCTCGGCCGCACCGTAAAGAAGCTTTTCGGCTACTATCCCAGACTTGCACCTCTTACCGCTGTCTGTATTCTCTTCTCCGCGGTCGTGTCCTCTATCCCCTCTCTGTTCGTGCAGAACATCCTCTCCATTATCTCCAAGTACTATGAGGCACGGGATTGGGCGTCTGCCGTTCTGGAGATCAGACCCTTCCTTATCCTGCTCGCCAGCCTCTATATTCTCTCCCTCGTCTCCATGACCACCTATACGCAGCTCATGGCATACATGACTCAGGGCTTCCTGAACAAGCTGCGCAAGGAGCTGTTCAATGAGATGCAGGATCTGCCCATCGGATACTTTGACTCTCATCAGACCGGAGAGATCATGTCCCATTACACAAATGACATCGACACCCTCCGTCAGCTTGTCAGCCAGTCCCTGCCCACCTTTATCCAGTCCGGCACCATCGTTCTGGTGGTCTTCGCCATAATGCTGTATTTCAGCGTCTGGATGACCCTGATACTCATTCTGGGCGTTGTGGCCATGTTCATGGTGGCAAAAAATGTGGGCGGCGACTCTGCCAAGTATTTCATCCGTCAGCAGCAGGCAGTGGCGGCCACTGAGGGCTTTGTGCAGGAGATGATGGAAGGTCAGAAGGTCATCAAGGTCTTCAACCACGAGGAAAAGGCCATTGAGGACTTCGACAGGATCAACGACTCCCTGTTCCATGATTCCTTCAAGGCTCATGCCTTTGCCAGCACTCTGGGCCCCATCATCGGCAACATCGGCAATATCCTCTATGTCACTCTGGCCCTCATGGGCGGCGTGTTCATTCTCTCCGGACTCAAAAACATCAGTCTCTCCGGTATGCCCTTCTCCATCAGTATTCTCATTCCCTTCCTGAACATGGCAAAGCAGTTCACAGGCAATGTGAACACCCTGAGCCAGCAGATAAATTCCATCGTCATGGCAGGCGCCGGCGCACAGCGGGTCTTTGCTCTTATGGATCAGCCCGAGGAAGAGGACGAGGGATATGTCACACTCGTCAACTGCAACATCGCCGAGGACGGCACCATCACTGAGAGCAGCGAGCGCACCGGCCACTGGGCATGGAAGCATCCCCACGGCGACGGCACTCTCACCTACACTCTCCTTCAGGGCGATGTGCGTATGAACGAGGTGGATTTTGCCTATGTCGAGGGCAAGGATGTGCTCCACGATGTGTCCGTCTACGCGGAGCCCGGTCAGAAGGTGGCCTTCGTCGGCGCGACAGGCGCAGGCAAGACCACTATCACAAATCTTATCAACCGCTTCTATGACATAGCCGACGGCAAGATCAGATATGACGGCATCAACATCCGCAAGATCAGGAAAAAGGATCTGCGCCGCTCTCTGGGTCTGGTGCTGCAGGATACAAACCTCTTTACCGGCACGGTCATGGAGAACATCCGTTACGGCAGACTGGACGCCACTGACGAAGAGTGCATCCGTGCGGCAAAGCTTTCCGGAGCCGATGACTTCATCTCCCGTCTTCCCGGCGGATATGAGACAGAGCTCTCCAACAACGGCGCAAATCTCTCCCAGGGTCAGAGACAGCTTATCGCCATTGCCCGGGCGGCTGTGGCCGATCCTCCCGTAATGATACTGGACGAGGCCACCTCCTCCATCGATACCCGCACCGAGGCAATAGTTCAGCGTGGTATGGATAAGCTTATGGAGGGCAGGACGGTATTCGTCATCGCCCACAGACTCTCCACCGTAAAAAACAGCGATGTCATCATGGTGCTTGATCACGGCCGCATTATCGAGCGCGGCAGCCACGAATCCCTGCTCAAACAGAAGGGCACCTATTATCAGCTCTATACCGGCGCATTTGAGCTGGAATAAGTTCATTTTCCTGATAATATTGTAAGGTTTACAATGATGTGTGACAGCAAGAAAAAAAGGTAGCGAATAGGAAAGACCTGTAGTAAGGTTGAGTTGACGAGACAAAACCGAAAGGCAGGTCACCTATTCGCTATGGATAAGATAACACAAACCGCCCGGTA
>JAZUJF010000226.1:0-8129 GCA_045642585.1 Candidatus Limivicinus sp. | reverse complement strand
TGTCACATAAAATGGCTCGCTGCGAAATGGTGAATTCTGCAGCGGGCCATTTGATATTTATGGCAACACCGCATAATGCGTCAAGAGCAGATACCGAGAGAAAATGGGTTCTGATGACGGCACTTTTTCGCAGGAATACTTGGTGTATTGCAAGAAAAAGTGACTAAATAAGGGCACATTTTATTCGGTAGATGCCGCAGGCGTATTATGCGGTGTTGCCTTATACTTCTATAATTGCACCGGCACGGTCAAGAAAGACCTCCGTCACCTTCCACCGGGGGAAGGGACGGGACATGGTCTCCGCCATTTTTCCGGAGAATGAGGGGTCGTCTGAGATGCAGAGCATTGTGGAGCCTGCGCCGGAGATACATACACCGATCGCCCCCAGATCAAGAGCCAGCTTTTCGGCCTTTTCGTAGCCGTCGATGAGTCTTTTGCGGTACGGCTGATGTATCATATCCTGAAGCCCCGCGGAGATAAGCTCACGGGAGCCGGTTTCAAGTCCCTTTAACAGCAGGGAAGCGCGTGAAATGTTGAACACTGCGTCTGCCTTTTTGTATTCCTTGGGCATGACCCCACGGCTCAGGGATGTAGAGAGCTCAAAATCGGGAATGAGCACCGTGAAACGCAGCTTTTCGCTCACGCTGCACTGAACGGATAATACCTTATCTCCGTCCATGGCGGAGACGGTGAAGCCGCCGAGAAGAGCAGGGGCGATGTTGTCGGGATGACCCTCCACAATGGTCGCTATCTCAAGGAGCTTCCTCCTGTCAAAGCCCAGCTGTCGTATCTCGTTTGCGGCGGTGACGCCTGCCACAATGAGAGCGGCGGAGGAGCCGAGGCCACGGGATACGGGAATGGGGGAATCGGCAAAATTGATAATGAGAGGCTCATGCCCCACGCCGGCGGCATCGAGAGCCGCCTTATATGCCGCATATGCCAGATTTTTTTCGTTCCTGAACCGGGCGTCACAGCCGTATATTTCAAGCCCGGAGCCGCCGGGAACGAACTCTATGGTGTTGCGCAGATCCCACGCTGCGCCGAAGCAGTCAAAGCCGGGGCCGAAATTCGCCGAGCTTGCACTGACCTTTACTTTCATATGCTCTCCTTTTATTTATTCAATACCCAAAACGGAAAGAATGTAATCAATGATGTCCTCTCTGCCGACAGAACCGGTATGCAGCTCCTCCATTGTCCTGAGCGCGGAGAGATTATCGGGCACCGCAAGACCGCTGACCCGGCTGAGCCTGTCAAGCTGCTCAAATTCGTCGGCGGGCACCTGCTCACCCAATGCCTCAAGCACCCATGCGGGGAACTTGAAGGGTGATGCGGTGGAGAGAATTACAACAGGCGCATCGCCATTACGCTGACGCTTGTAGTCCCGGGCCACCTTCATGGCCACAGCGGTGTGTGTATCGCAGAGATAGTGCTTTTCATCCCATACACGCCTGATCTCACGGGCGGCTTCCTCTTCGGTGCAGTACCCGGCACAGAAATCGGCACGGATGGAGCTCATAACAGACTCCGGCATGGTGTACACGCCCTCCGCTTTCAGCTTATCCATGCAATCCTTAACAAGGGAGGCATCGCCGGACTTCATATAAAGCAGTCTTTCAAGATTTGACGAGATGAGAATATCCATGGAAGGGCTGGAGGTCTTGATAAAAACCCGGCGGCGGTCATAGGTGCCGGTCATAAAGAAGTCTGTCAGCACCTTGTTGTCATTGGAGGCGCATACAAGCCTCCCCACAGGCAGACCCATTTCCCTGGCAAAGTATCCGGCCAGAATGTCGCCGAAGTTGCCGGTGGGTACAACATAGTCCACCTTATCCCCGAAGCTTATGCGCCCCTGCTTCAGAAGAGAGGCATAGGCGGAGAAATAATAAACTATCTGGGAGGCAAGACGGCCGATGTTTATGGAGTTGGCGGAGGAGAGCTTCATGCCCTTGGCGGAGAGCTTTTCCGAGCCGCTGAGAGATGTAAAGGCCGTTTTGACCGCGCTCTGGCAGTCGTCAAAATTCCCCTTAACGGCGCAGACATTCACATTACCGCCCTGCTGAGTCACCATCTGCCTGCGCTGGATGGGGCTGACGCCGCCGTCAGGGTAGAATACGATTATCCGCGTGCCGGGCACATCGTGAAAGCCCTCGAGAGCGGCCTTGCCGGTATCACCGGAGGTAGCGGTAAGGATGACCGTCTCCCCCGTTTCACCTGTCTGGCGGCGGCCGGCTGTCATGAGATGGGGCAGCATGGACAAAGCCACATCCTTGAAGGCCGAGGTGGGGCCATGGAACAGCTCCATGACATAATCATCCCCCAACGGGACAAGCGGGGCGATATCATTGGTCTCAAATTTATCCTTATAGGCCGCCTTCACAAGCTCACCCATATTCTCAAAGGACGGAAGGACCGCGGACAATATCCCGGCTCCCATTTCAAGGGTAGGAAGCTCCAGCAGAGCCTTCACATCCACCTCCGGCATCTTTTCAGGTACAAACAGTCCTCCGTCCGGGGAGAGCCCTGTGAGGACCGCGTTAAGATCGTCAGTTGAGGCACCGCCTCTTGTGCTCAAATAATTCATTTTTACCTCCGGGTTGTATTCTTATGACTGATGATCACTCAATGGCAATGAGTCTCGGGTTTTCCACACCGGGCAGCTCCTTCAGTCTGAGGAGAAAATCGCCGAAGCCGCCGTTAATGTTGCTCACATCCAGAGATATGGTCACATTGGCAAGGCCGCGGATGGGCAGGGACTGGGTGATGGTGAGAACGCTGCCGCCGCTGTCGGCAATAAGCTCCAGCACCGAGCGCAGTACACCGGCCTCATGGAGCAGCAGCATATCGAACACAGCCTTCCGCCCGCCGGAAAAATCGGCCGGCTGGAGAATGAAGTCCTTGTACTTATAATAGGTGCTGCGGGAAATACCGACCTGTTTTACCGCCTGACTGACTTCCCGTACCTTGCCGGATTCTATCAGACTCTTGGCCTCCAGCACCTTGTCAAAGTAGTCGGGCAGGATACTTTTATGTATAATGAGATAATTATCAAGCATGGTTTAACCTCCGGTTTGTCGAAACTAACACTTGTAATTTCACAACGCATATGATACACTGTCGGCAACAAAAAAACAAGTGTCTTTTTTACACGAACAAAACTTTTTCGGAGGCGGAGAATGAATACATCTGTGCTTGGATTCGGAACTGTGGGCAAGGGCGTTGTCGAGATGATCGACGCCGCTGAGGGAATGAATTGTGTGAGCGTGCTGGTGAGACCCGGCAAGGATGACAGACCCTACAAGGTCAGCGACATTCAGCGTATCACAGCAGACCTGACGGTGGATACAGTGGCCGAGGTGCTGGGCGGTATTCACCCTGCCTGTGAGTATGCCGATGCGTGCATCCATGCGGGGAAAAATGTGGTTACATCCAATAAGGCTCTGGTGGCCGCTCACGGAATAGAGCTGACCCGTCTTGCCCGCCAGAGGGGAGTGGGCTTCCTGTTTTCCGCGGCCTGCGGCGGGGGCGTACCTATTCTGCACGATCTGTCCGTAGCGGTGGAGTCTGACCGGATACTCTCTGTGGGCGGCATCCTCAACGGCACGACGAACTATATGCTGGACGCTATGCAGCGCCGCGGTCTGACATATGAGGAGGCGCTGAGGGACGCTCAGGAGCTGGGCTATGCGGAGAAAGACCCCTCCGCGGATGTGAGCGGACTTGACGCTCTTCGCAAGATAATGCTGGCCTGCGGCGTGGCGTTCGATATTCTCCCTAACGAGGGACTTCACAACGAGGGAATCGAGTCGGTGAAGAGGGAGGATGTTGACGACTTCAAGGCAAGGGGACTGTGCCTGAGGCTTCTGGCCAGGGGCGGCAGAAACCCCGACGGCAGTATTTATGCCTATGTTGAGCCTGTGCTCCTGCCCCTGAGTGCGCCGGAATGTGCGGTGCTGAACAACTACAACATGGCAAAATACGAGGGCGAGTGCTCCGGCCCCATCGTGCTTATGGGTCAGGGAGCGGGCCGCTATCCCACGGCCTCGGCCGTGCTGCGGGATATAACCTGCATTGACATGGGCAGAAAGTATATGTTCTCCCCCTCCTGCAGGGAGGGCAGGGCAGAAAACGGGAGCTGCCTGCATAGGTATTATGTTCGTGTACCTGAAAGCCTTTCGGGGCACTTCGACATAGAGGATATGCAGTGCTGCGACGGCATCGCCCGCATGATCACCAAGCCCATGAGCGTGGAGCTTATGCACACTCTGGCAAGGGAGCTTCGTGAGGACGGCTCAGAGCTGTTCTTCGCGGGTCTGGAGGAATAAGAGAAAAGTGAAAGCAGTAAAATTCGGCGGCTCCTCTGTTGCCGGGGCCGAGCAGTTTGAAAAAGTAAAAAACATAGTGCTGTCTGACCCGGAGAGAAGGATCGTTGTCATATCCGCCGCCGGTAAGCGCTTCAAGGACGACCACAAGCTGACAGACCTTTTGTATCTGTGTCACGCCCATCTGACATACGGCGTGTCATGCGAGGATATACTGGATACCATAGAGGGAAGATTTATCGAGATCAGAGACCGGCTGAACCTGAATCTGGATCTTGAGAGCGAGATAAAAGAGATGCGCTCTCATCTGAACAAGGATGTTCCGGCGGATTATATCGTCTCAAGAGGAGAGTACTTCACCTCCAGACTGATGGCGGAGTATCTGGGCTACACCTTCGTGGATGCGGCCGACTGTGTGTTCTTCGGCTTTGACGGCCAGATAGACACCGCTCGCACCTATGAGGCCATTGCGAAGGCCGCGGAGGAATACGGCAGGATCGTAATTCCAGGCTTTTACGGGAGACTCCCCAACGGCAGAGTGAAGGTAATGACCCGGGGCGGCAGCGATATTACCGGCTCTCTGGCGGCGGCCGCGGTCGGTGCGGATGTCTATGAGAACTGGACAGATGTTTCCGGCATACTCATGGCAGACCCCAGAATAGTCAGGGACCCCAAGCCTATCGAGAAAATAACCTATGCCGAGCTCCGTGAGCTTGCGTTTATGGGGGCGTCGGTACTCCATGAGGAGTCGGTGCTGCCGGTGAAGGAGCAGGGGATAGCCCTGAATATCCGCAACACAAACGATCCTGAGCATCCCGGCACGATGATCGTTGACTCCATCGACGAGGGCAAAACGGATGACGGCAGCTTTATTACAGGCATTGCGGGAAGAAAGAATTTCACCATTCTCACCGTTCTCAAGCGGAACATGAATGTGAACCACACGCTGTCTCAGGCTCTTGAAATTCTGGATCGCTACCATGTGCCCGCAGAGCACGTGACCTTCGGCCTTGACTCGCTGGCCATCGTTGTATCCACCGGCGTTATTGGAGACGGACTGTACGATGTGATGGGTGATCTGAAAAAAACCTGCCGCCCGGACGAGATAAAGGTTCAGGATTCCATCGCGCTTGTGGCCGCAGTAGGCCGCAAGATGACATTCCGCCCCGGTACATCCGGCCGCCTTTTCAAAGCACTGGGCGACAAGGGAATCAATATCCGCACGATCGCTCAGGGCGCAGACGAGCTGAGCATAACCGTTGGCGTGGAGAACTCCGATTTTGAAAATGCGATCCGTGTCATGTACGAGGGATTTGCAGGGTAAACATTATATTAATTTAATGCCGTAAGGGAGGACATAGCGTGAAAAGCTACAATATTGCAATTCTCGGCGCCACGGGCGCTGTGGGTCAGGAGATGCTGAACATTCTGCAGGAGTACCGTATCCCTGTGGGGAAGCTGTTGCCCCTTGCCAGCGCAAGAAGCGCAGGCGGATTTATTCAGTTTAACGGCAAGGATATACAGGTGGAGGAAGCCACCGAAAACAGCTTCGAGGGTATGGATTTCGTGCTGGGCGCCGTGAAGAACCCCATGTCGAAAAAATTCGCTCCCTATATCGTAAAGGCAGGAGCCGTGTATATCGACAACTCCTCCGCCTTCCGCATGGATCCCGATGTGCCTCTGGTCGTGCCTGAGATCAACGGCGACGACGCATTTCTCAACAAGGGCATTATCGCAAATCCCAACTGCTCCACTATTATCACCCTGATGGCTGTTGCCGCCATAAATAAGATCTCCCCCATTGAGACAATGGTTGCCTGCACCTATCAGGCAGTATCCGGCGCGGGTATCGCGGGCTTTGCGGAGCTGGAGGGTCAGTGCCGCGCGGTCCTTGACGGGGGAGAGATAGTCAGCAAGGTATTTCCCACTCAGATAGCCATGAATGTTATCCCCTTCATCGGCGATGAGACCGAAAACCTCTACACCGATGAGGAGATGAAGCTTCAGAATGAGGGCAGAAAGATCCTCCATAACCCGGATATGAAGGTCAGCTGCACCTGTGTGCGTGTGCCGGTCATGCGCTCCCACTCAATTTCCGCCACCGTCCGCACAAAGGATAAGGTGAGCATCGAGGAGGCAAAGAAGGCGGTAGCGGCGTTCCCCGGTGCAAAGCTTGTTGAGGATCACAAGGGCCGCAATTACCCCACTCCTCTGGACACCGGAAATCAGGACCTTGTGTGGGTCGGCCGTATAAGAGACGACCTCACATCCGACCGCGGCCTGAGCCTCTGGTGCTGCGGCGATCAGATACGCAAGGGCGCCGCCGCAAACTGCATCCAGATACTGAAGCTGTTTATCGACAGGGATAAATAACGCTGATACTGATTACAACCGGAAAACAGTATCGTCTGAAAGAAAACCGAAAACAGATATGAAAAGAGCGAGCCGATCATTTTTGGCTCGCTCTTTACTATTGCTGATAATGCTTATTCGTCTGCTTTTTCGTCCTCTTTTCCGGACTCGTCAGAGTCGGGGACAGGGGACTCCGTAACGGTCTCGTCGGGCTCCACAGGCTCAGTCTCAGGCGCGGAGGGAGCGTAGCCGTCGATCATTGAGATCTTGCGGGCAGGGCGCTCGATAGTGTCATCGTCGCGGACCTTGCGCTGCTCGGAGGGAGTCATGGGCATGAACTCGCCGTGCTCAAAGTAGTAGTTGAACTCCTCTGCCTCCATGGTCTCGTTCCTGAGCAGATATTCGGCGATGTCACGAAGCTGCGCGGCGTGCTCGGAGAGGATGCGCTCACACTCCTTCTGAGCCGCGTCAAAGATGCGCTTGACTTCCTCGTCGATAATGCCTGCGGTCTCCTCGGAATAGCTCTTTGTCTGACCGAAGTCACGGCCTATGAAAATGCTGTGGCCTGCATCGCTGTAAGAGATGGGGCCGAGGCGCTCACTCATGCCGTAACGCATGACCATGTCGCGGGCGATGGCGCTGGCCTGCTGAATATCACCGGAGGCACCGGTGGAGATGTCATCCAGGAACAGCTTCTCCGCCACTCTGCCGCCAAGAGCCATTACGATGCTCTCGAACATCTCTGCCTGAGATTTGAAGTTCTCCAGATCCTCATTAGGTCTGAACAGGGTAAATCCTCCTGCGGGGCCTCTGGGGATAATGGTGATATAGTGAACAGGATCCATGTGGGGCAGGAACCTGCCGGCGACCGCATGGCCGGACTCGTGGTAGGCGGTGAGCTTTCTGGCCTTGTCGCTCATCTTGCGGCTCTTCTTCTCGGGACCCATCTGGACCTTGAGAACGGCCTCGTCTATATCCTCCATGCCTATGAAGCGGTGCTTGCGGCGGACAGCCAGCAGAGCGGCCTCATTCATCAGGTTTTCAAGGTCTGCACCGGCAAATCCGGGAGTACCCTTTGCGATGGAGTTGAGATCAACATCGCTGCCAAGCTTCTTGTCTCTGGAGTGGATCTTCAGAATGGCTTCACGACCCTTGATGTCAGGCAGACCCACATAGACCTGTCTGTCGAAACGGCCGGGACGCAGCAGCGCGTTATCCAGAATGTCGGCTCTGTTGGTGGCAGCCATGACGATAACGCCCTCGTTGTTGCCGAAACCGTCCATCTCAACAAGCAGCTGGTTGAGAGTCTGCTCACGCTCATCGTGACCGCCGCCAAGACCGCTGCCTCTCTGACGGCCGACAGCATCGATCTCATCGATGAAAATGATAGAGGAAGTCGGAGGCCAAGCGGTCTTAGGAAGACAATGACTAGACCCAACTCCCTGGGTCTCAGAGAGA
>JAZUJF010000225.1:0-4599 GCA_045642585.1 Candidatus Limivicinus sp. | reverse complement strand
GGGTACGGGGTTTGATGTCAGGGAAGAGAAAATACGGAAGAAGCTGTCGCCCCTGGTTTCTTTTTCTTCCTCAGAATGGATCTTTGAGCCATCACCGGCAAAAATATCGTTTTCAGGCTTTACCGCCTGTTCATTCTGCGTCCAGGCATAACCGGTCTGCGGCGCGGGAGTCGGCGTGGGTTTTGTGCTGTATGATGCCTGAATACGGGACTCTGTGCTCTTTTTTGTCCGAACTTCGGTGTTCTCCGCGGCGGAAACATTATATTCTCCGGCAAATCTGTCGGCGGTCACAACATTCTCGGTACGCTTGCCGCTGAAGGAGTTTATCACTCCGGCGGCGGAGATCAGTACCACAGCGAAGCAGGCAGCAGCGGCGATAAAGCCCTTTATCTGTCTGTTCCTGCGGCGCTTGTTGCGGCGGATCAAATCGATGCGCCGGACGGTGGACATGATGTTTTCATGTACTTCCTCGGGGACTTCCTGCTGATCTTCACTGATAATATCGGACAGCTGGGAGAACACTTCAAGCATCGCGGCACACTCATCACAGGTCTGAACATGATCTCGCAGAGCGGACTTCTCGCTTTTATTCAGTTCTCCGTCGCACAGTCTGCTTATCAGCTCCTGATAGTATGTGCAATCTGTCATAGCTTTTCTTCGCCTCCCATCCATTGTGACGATATGTAATCAGGAATGTTCCCATCCTGAATTAAAAATGCGCAGAGTTTTTTCCGTGCCCTGAATATTCGGGATTTGACCGTTCCCGCTTCAAGACTGAGAGCCTCAGCTATTTCGTCATAGCTCATGCCCTGTATCTCTCTCAGCAGAAGGATCTGCCTGTAATCCGGCGGAAGAGCATTCAGTCCTCGCCGCACGGAGTCTCTCGTAAGGCTTCTCTCCAGCATCTCCTCCGGAGTGTCGCTGTTGTCGGCGATCTCCATCTCGGTATCCTCGCCCTGATCATCCTCCACGGTAAGCGAAACTGTGGGGCGGCGGTTTTTGCTTCTGAGATAGTCAAGACAGACATTTGAGACGATCCTGTACAGCCACACGGAGAACTTGCTGTCACCCCGGAAGCTCGAGATGTTGTTATAGGCCTTTATGAACGCCTCCTGAGTCATATCGGCGGCGTCCTCGGCGTTGCCTGTCATCCTCAATGCGATATTATACACACTTTTTTCGTACTCAGTCACCAGCACCTCAAAAGCGTTGGCATCACCGTCGATAACCTTCTGTACGACGGCGGCTTCCTGTTCTCTTGTCAATCCCTCTCACACCTCCTTTTCGGAGATTATCGTCAATTAAGATCGTGCTTTATCCCGGCGGCAAGCCTGCGAAGCTCATCAAGTGTCTCAATATGTACAAGCTGCTGACGGTAATAGGACGAATGTGCCACGCCGTGGAGATACCATGGCATATGGTGTCTTGCCTCAAGGCAGGCGATGCGCTCGCCGGAATACCCGGCCAGAGCCTCTATCTGTCCGACAGCCGTATCGATCCGCTCACCCAGAGGCGGCAGAGGCGGTATCTCTCTGCCTTCTGCTGCGGCGTTTCCCCGGGAGAATATCCATGGATTTCCGAAGCTCCCCCGGCCTATCATGGCAAGCTCACAGCCCGTATATCTGAGGATATGCTCCGCGTCGCCGGGCTCAAAAACATCACCGTTTGCAGTGACGGGAATGCTGACCGCCCTTTTCACATCCCGGATGATGTCCCAATCGGCACGGCCTGCGTACATCTGCACTCTTGTCCTGCCGTGGACGGCTATGGCATCGGCACCGGCACTCTCGCACATTCTGGCGAAATCCACCGCATTCACATTTCCCCCGTCCCAGCCCTTGCGGAATTTGACTGTCAGGGGCGCGGACACGGCCTTGCGCACGGCGCTTATGATCTCCTCTGCAAGCTTTATATCCTTCATAAGAGCCGAGCCGTCACCGGACCTGACGATTTTTCCCACCGGACAGCCCATGTTGATGTCCAGAATATCCGCGCCGGAGAGCTCCAACGCCATAACTGCGGCCTCTGCCATCACATCCGGCTCATGACCGAAGATCTGCACGGCACAGGGGTGCTCGTCCTCGGGGATATACAGCAGGCTCTTTGTCTTTTCGTCCTTATATACCAGTGCCTTCGCGCTGACCATCTCCGTTGTCGTCAGGGCGGCGCCCATGCCGCGGCAGACAGAGCGAAAAGCAAAATCCGACACACCCGCCATAGGTGCCAGAGTCAGCCGGCCGGCCAGTTCGATATTTCCTATTTTCACCATATCATATCCAGTCCCACCGGGCAATGGTCAGAGCCGATGATCTCCGGCAGTATGTAGGCGTCTTTTATGTTCTCACGCAGGCGATCGGACACAACAAAATAGTCGATACGCCAGCCCACATTTCTCGCTCTGGCACCGGCGCGGAAGCTCCACCAGGAGTAGGCATCCCGTCTGTCCGGATAGAGATAACGGAAGGAGTCGGTAAAGCCGGCCTCCAGAAGCTCCGTAAACTTTCCGCGCTCCTCATAGGAGAAGCCGGCGTTTCCGATATTTGCGGATGGGTTCTTCAGGTCGATTTCGCTGTGTGCGACATTCATATCCCCGCAGACGATGACAGGCTTTACTCTGTCAAGCGCGCAGAGATAGTCCCGGAAATCATCCTCCCAGCTCATGCGGTAATCAATGCGCTTCAGCCCGTCCTGAGCGTTGGGAGTGTATACGCAGACAAGGTAGAAGTCCGCATACTCCAGCGTGACGGCTCTGCCCTCGTGGGAATGCTCCTCCACACCGATATTATAGCTCACCGACAGAGGTGTGTGCTTTGTATAGATGGCGGTCCCGGAATAGCCCTTCTTATCGGCATAGCACCAGTAGCTCTCATAGCCCGGAAAATCCATGTCTATCTGCCCGGCCTGGAGCTTCGTCTCCTGCAGACAGAAGAAATCGGCGTTCAGGGCATAGAATACATCCTCAAAGCCCTTTGTTCTGCAGGCACGAAGGCCGTTAACATTCCATGAAATAAATCTCATTCTTCTGCTGCGTCCTTCACGCTTTCCTCATAGCCTCTGGCATCGGTCAGCGCGGCGTTGCGAATGCGCTGGAGAGCCGGGGCGGAGGTGTCTCTGGCGGAGGTGACCTTTGTGGCCACCAGTCTGTTAATCTTCAGGCCGCTCTCAAGAAATTTGGCCTCGTAGTCGGTAAGAGGTATGTCGGCAATGCCGTTTCCGTGCAGGTCGTTGGTGACCTCGCTCAGCTCCCAGCCCTCAGATATGAACTGCTCCACCGACCAGTCAAAGAGAGGCCGGTTGTCGGTCTTGAAATGTATCTGTCCGCCCAAAGGCAGCAGCTCGCAGTAGATACGGAGGAAAGATGGCGCCGTGAGACGGAACTTCGCATCCCGGCTCTTGGGCCACGGATCACAGAAATTGATAAAGATGCGATCGACCTCGCCCTTATCGAACATCTCGCATAGTCTGGCCGCATCGCCGTCAATAAAGGTGACATTATTCAGGCCGGCGTTTTTGGCTCGCTCAACAGCGATGATCATGGCATCGGGCACTTTTTCTACGGCCACAAGCATGGCATCGGGCCTGCGCTTTGCCGTCTCAACAGTAAACCTGCCCTTGCCGCAGCCTAATTCAAGAAATAGACTTCCGAAGCCTGTGAATTGTTCCCGCCATCTGCCTTTTAAATTCTGAGGCTCGGCTGTTATATAGTCGGCACATCTCTCCATTCGCGGCTCAAGATTATGCCTTTTCCTCATTCTCATACCTGTCACCCCCCTTATTCCCTATACATTCTCATAGAATAACACATAGCGCCGAAAACATCAATCAAATTATCACTTGCGAAAAACCGGAATATGTTGTATAATAACCCGGCTCGATCGGTGAGATGAAATATCCGGGTGTTGCGCAGCTGGTAGCGCGCTTGGTTTGGGACCAAGAGGCCGGGGGTTCGAATCCCTTCACTCGGACTGTTTTTTAAGAGGTGCTCTGCAGTGAGTACCTCTCTTTTAATTTGCGTCATCGGCGAACCCCCGGCCTCTGGTTTTATTATATTTCATAAAATGCGCCTGCGCATTTTATGGCCGGGGGTTCGAATCCCTTCACTCGGACTGATTTTAGAGGTGCTCTGCAGTGAGTACCTCTCTTTTTTCAAATTGTTGCAGGCAAACATTTATATTAAATCCCCATGCGCAGTAATGTGCGCCACCATAAATGAAAGCTGAGTGCGCAGGGGAAAACCTCATCCACCGCAAGCGGTCCCCCTTCCCCTTCTTCGGAAGGGGAAGGCAAAGCGGAAGGGAAAAAACCTCATCCACCGCAAGCGGGTCTCACTGCGGTTCAGTCACCTCGCGGCTCTGGACTGCCCCCAGCAGTCCATTCACTACCGCTCGGCCGCTTCGCTACCCTTCCCCTTCTGCGGAAGGGGAAGGCATATTACACCGTTGAAGCCAAGCTTTCATAGTAATGATTATAATGATCTCCCGTTCCTCGAAGCTTTCGCGGCAACCGGAACGGATTAGAAAAAATCCCCATACGCACTAAGCTTTCGTTTATGGTGGTGCGCTCTAATGCGCATGGGTATTAGTATGACATCGACAAGAA
>JAZUJF010000224.1:0-8128 GCA_045642585.1 Candidatus Limivicinus sp. | reverse complement strand
CCGGGTCTGTAACACTATTCTCTGTAATGCGCACCATAATTAATGAAAGCTGTGCCGCCTTATATGCCTTCCCCTTGCTCACAAGGGGAAGGGGGACCGCTTGCGGTGGATGAGGTTTTCTCCCTTCCGCTTTGCCTTCCCCTTCCGAAGAAGGGGAAGGGTAGCGAAGCGGCCGAGCGGTAGTGAATGGACCGCCGGGGGCAGTCCAGAGCCGCGAGGTGACCGAGCCGCAGCGAGACCCGCTTGCGGTGGATGAGGTTTTCCCCTGATAAATGTCGGACATTGCAGTATGTTCAAAATGCGCCTGCGGGCGCAGGACCTCATCCGTCACGGGCGGACGATGGAAGATATGTGTAATCAGACCTTTTCGGTCGCCGCCCGCGCCACCTTCTCCAAAGAAGAAGGTTTTACATTGTGCAATGTTTATGCTATATGCCTTCCCCTTCCGAAGAATTGGAAAAAGACCCGCTTGCGGTTAATATGCCTTCCCCTTCCGAAGAAGGGGAAGGGGGACCGCTTGCGGTGGATGAGGTTTTCCCCTTAGCGCAGAGTTTAATTGTACCGCAGTCCGACCGGAGAAACCTCATCAGTCACCGGTGTGCGCACCGGTGACAGCTTCCCCTTCTGCGGAAGGGGAAGCCTCATAGGACGGCGCAGCTTTCATCTATTGTGGCGCACATTGCTGCGCATGGGTGTTTAATCAGAGTTTAGTGTATGCAGACGACAAACTGTTCATTGACAATACATACATCACGATGATATACTGATCTCACAAATCATTTCAGAACATCGTTCAGTATAGCTGAACGAAAACAGGAGGTAAAAATGGCAGATCCTTTTGACATTATTGAAGCCACCGGCATACTCCCCGTTATCAAGATCGAGGATCCCGACACCGCGGTCGAGCTGGCAGACGCCATCCGAAAGGGCGGCATCAATGCCATAGAGGTTACGGCAAGAAACGAGAGCGCGTTCGACTCCGTCTCGCGCATTAAGAAAGCCTTCCCCGACATGATGGTCGGCGCGGGTACGATCACAAATGTGGAGATGGTAAAGACCGCCGTGGCGGCAGGGGCGGATTTTGTCGTCTCTCCCGGCTTTGGAAGAGAGATGGTCAGATATTGTGTTGACAACAATATTCCCGTAAATCCCGGCTGTGTCTCACCCAGCGAGGTGCAGGAGGCGCAGGAGCTGGGTCTGCGTGTGGTCAAGTTCTTCCCCGCAAACCGTTACGGCGGCGTGGGCGGCATCAGGGATCTGTCCGGCCCCTTTGGAAAGATGAAGTTCGTACCCACCTGCGGTATTAATTTCGACAATCTGGGAGAGTATCTGTCCTGCCCCGCTGTGGCGGCCGTGGGCGGCAGCTTTATGGCAAAGCCCGATGTCATCGCCCGTCACGACTGGGAAACCGTAACCGCAAACTGCCGAAAGGCTGTGGAGCTCTCACTTGGCTTTGAGCTGGGTCATGTGGGTCTCAACTGCTCCGGCAGGGATGAGGCAGTCCGGTGGGCAAAGGACATGGATGAGCGCTTCCCACTGGGAGTTAAGGTCGGAGGCAAGTCCACATTCCTCGGCTCCGCCGTGGAGTTCATGCACATCCCGTATTACGGCACACACGGCCACATCGGCTTCAAGGTCAACTCGGCCCGTCGAGCCAAAGCATATTTTGAAAATCTCGGTCTTGAGATCGTTCCCGAGAGCATGAGCTATAACGCAAAGGGCGAGCTCAGCTTCTTCTATCTGAAGGAAGAGATAGGGGGCTTTGCCCTCCATGTTATCAATAAGTGAGGAGGAAAGCGGCATGAAGAAAATAGTCGGTTTCGGAGATATGCTGGTGAGCTTTGCTCCGGCAGGTTATCTGAGATTTATACAGGCTGAGTCCATGGAGCTCAACTACACAGGCGCCGAGGCGAATGTACTGGTCAGTCTGGCAGCCTTCGGCATGAAGACCGAGTTCGTCACCCGTCTGCCCCGTAATCCCATCGCCGATTGCGCCGTGGCGTGTATGAGAAAGTACAATGTGGGCACCGATAAGATCGTCTACGGCGGCGACCGCATAGGCGTTATCTATACCGAGCGCGGCGCATCCCAGCGCCCCGGCAAGGTGGTCTATGACAGGAAGTACACATCTATCGCCGCCTCCGTCCCCGAGGACTACAACTGGGACGAGATATTCGACGGGAATGTGGGCTGGTTTCACTTCACCGGTATCACCGCCGCCCTCTCCGACAGCACGGCAAGGGTGTGTCTTGCCGCCTGTAAGGCCGCCAGAGCGAAGGGGATCACCGTCTCCTGCGACCTGAACTACCGCAGGAACCTGTGGACGGAGGAAAAGGCCCGCTCCGTCATGGAGGAGCTGGTCAGATATGTGGATGTGCTGGTGGCAAACGAGGAGGACGCGGACAAGGTTCTGGGCATCCGCGCGGCCGATACGGATGTGACCTCCGGCAGGCTCTCCCGCGACGGCTATAAGGATGTTGCAAGGCAGATCTGTGAAAAGTACGGCGTGAAAAAGGTCGGCATCACTCTGCGCAAGAGCCTCTCCGCCTCAGACAACCTCTGGTCAGCCATGCTCTATGACGGTGAGAACAGCTATTTCTCCCGTGAGTACAGCATACACATAGTCAACCGTGTGGGCGGGGGCGATTCCTTTACGGCCGGTCTGATCTACGGCCTCACTAACGGCTATGACCCACAGCGCGCGGTGGAATTCGCGGCGGCGGCCTCCTGCCTCAAGCACAGCATTGAGATGGATTTCAATCTTGTCACCGTGGACGAGGTGGAAAAGCTCATGGGCGGCGACGGCTCCGGCAGGGTGCAGAGATGATTCCCGCCCCGCTCTTTTTCACGGTGCGGACAAACCCCGCGGCGTTTCATTCGAGCCGGCGCCGACATCACACAGCGATATACAGGCATTGAGCCAGAACGCATTGAAAAGGCGATTAAAGGGCATACGCAGCTGATATAAAAAGGGCAAGGGCAATAAATACCCTTGCTCTTGATGGTTTGACTGTGTTTGCTTTACCCGGCTTATAACAGATCCTTCAGGTGATGTACGGCAGCAGAAAACTCAATGAAGCCAGGGTCCATGAGCTTTCGATCAGATCACCGTTGAGATCAACGACATAGTAATAATATTCTATCGCGGTACTCCCTGTCGCGTTGGGATAGTTTCCGTAGACATAGGCATACCTCTGATCACCGAGTCGGATCAGTTGTCCGTCATAAATGTTATACGTGCCGTCAGCGTTTTGCGTAAGCCCCCCGCGGACCTGCTCCAGCTCCTCCATAGACAGTTCTTTCATTCGTATATCCTCCAATTATGTATCGTGTTCGTGCCTTCGTCTTATTATACGGGACAGCGACGAAAAAGGCTACAACTTTTTGTAAAGTATATTTCCGTCCTTGCTCCTTTGTCGGCCTGACTGTCAGCTCATGAGCCACAGCAATTCACTCAGGCGTTCATAGCTGTCTCCTTCACCGCGATAATCACCGTTGGGACTCGTATTATAATAATGAAAATAAATAACGGTATTCCCTGTCGCGTTGAGATATGTTCCGTTGACTAAGGCAAACTTTGTCGGATCGAAGTTGATCCTTTGCCCGTTATATATGTTATACGTGCCGTCAGAATTTTGATCAGGGCTGCCGCCGATGACCTTATCCAATTCATCCATAGATAATTCTCTCATTCGTATATCCTCCTGATAAGGGGCAATAACACCCTTGATATTTGTCTTTCATGGCGGTTTCGCCTTCATATCCGGCGCTTTGGAACCGGTGCGTTATCCCTTGCTGCGATCACATCATATCATATGAATTCCACCTAAATTCCACACGAAAAGAATTTATTATGGATTTATTATGTGCGCCTGCGGGCGCGAGACCTCATCCGTCACGGGCGGACGATGGAGGATATATATTGTCGCACTCTGTCGCCCGCCGCCCGTGCCACCTTCTCCAAAGAAGAAGGTATGGCTGGTGCATGACTTTTTAAAAGAAGATTACTCTTTGCCGTACAAACTATGCTATTCCGAACACACGAAGTTTTTTGCATTAGAAATTATATCGTTGACTTTTACCGAATATCTACGGTATATGCACATGCTCGGATATAGATAAAAAAAGATTTGCACAATGTAAAACCTTCTTCTTTGGAGAAGGTGGCACGGGCGGCGACCGAAAAGGTACGAGCTGCACAATATAACATCGTCCGCCCGTGACGGATGAGGTCTCCCGTTAAAAATGTCGGACATTGCACAATGTTACTATGAAAGCTCGGCTTCGACGGTACAATTTGGCGGCCGAGCGGTAGTGAATGGACTGCCGGGGGCAGTCCAGAGCCGCGAGGTGACCGAGCCGCAGCGAGACCCGCTTGCGGTGGATGAGGTTTTCCCCTGCGCACTCAGCTTTCATTTACGGCGGCGCACATTACTGCGCATGGTCATTTAGTATGAGTACTGTGTACCAGGCACTAAGTACCAATATCCGATTGACAATTACCTCGCAAAGTAATAGTATTACCGTAGCATAATATGGAGAGCGTATGGATATTTCATTCTCTCCGAATGTATAAAGAAGGAGAACACTATGGCAAATTACAACACCCTTACGCCTGAGCTTTCCCGGAAGCTGTGCGCCATTGTGGGCGAGCGCCGCTTCCAGCTTGGCGAGCAGGTCAAGGAAGACTATTCACACGACGAAATGCCCATCTACGGCAAGTATTTCCCCGAGGCGGTATGTCTTGTTGAGAGCACCGAAGAGGTCTCCGCTATCATGAAGCTCTGCTATGAGAACAACATTCCCGTGACTGTCCGCGGTGCCGGTACCGGTCTTGTGGGCGGCTGCGTTCCCATCCACGGCGGCGTCATCATCTGCACCGCCAGGATGAACAGGATCCTCTCCTACGACATGAATAATCTTGTTGTCCACACCCAGCCCGGCGTTCTGCTGTGCGATCTGGCCGCCGACGCTTTGGCTCACGGTCTCATGTACCCCCCCGATCCCGGTGAGAAGCCCGCCACTGTGGGCGGCAATGTGTCCACCAACGCCGGCGGTATGCGCGCCGTGAAGTACGGTGTCACCCGTGACTATGTTCTGGCCATGACCGTTGTTCTGCCCAACGGTGAAATAATGAAGCTGGGCAAGACCGTGTGCAAGACCTCCTCCGGCTACTCCCTCCTGCACCTGATGGTCGGCTCCGAGGGAACTCTCGGCATCATCACCGAGCTCACTCTCAAGCTCATTCCCAAGCCCATCCGCGATGTGTCCCTCATTCTGCCCTTTGCGGATGTGAAGAGCGCCATCGCCTCCGTCCCCGCGATAAAGCTTGCGAATCTTGACCCCCAGTCCATCGAGTTCATGGAGCGCGACATCGTTGACTCCTCCGCGGCCTTCACCGGAAACGGCGTGTTCCCCACCGTGGTAAACGGCAGGCAGGCCGGCGCGTACATTCTGGTGACTCTTGTGGGCGACAACGAGGCGGAGCTCACCATGAAGATGGACCGTCTGGGCGAGGTGGCCGAGAAGGTGGGCGCATACGATGTTCTGGTGGTCTGGACCGACAACCTCAAAAAGGATGTCTGGGCTGCCCGTTCCGCTTTCCTCACCGTCATCGAGGCCGAGACCAGACTTCTGGACGAGATGGATGTCGTTGTCCCCGTTGACAGGATCGCGGACTTCCTTGTGTATGTCCACGATGTGGGCGAGGAGCAGAATATCCGCATCCGCTCCTTCGGTCATGCAGGCGACGGCAACCTGCACATCTACTGCTGTGCAAACGACATGGATGAGGACGAGTTCAAGACCCGCACCAAGGCCGTCATGGACAAGTGCTACAGTAAGTGCACCGAGTTTGAGGGTCAGGTCTCCGGCGAGCACTCCATCGGTCACGCCAAGAAGGTATATCTGCGCGAGTCCGTGGGCGACACCGCATACGGTCTCATGAGCGCCATCAAGCAGGTCTTTGACCCCAAGGGCATCCTGAACCCGGGCAAGGTCTGCCACGACATCTGATAGTGGAGGAATAGACTATGCTGAATATACTTTGCTGTGTAAAGCAGGTTCCCGATGTGAACCTTGTCAAGATAGACCCCGTCACCGGCTCCCTTATCCGCAAGGGTGTGCCCGCGATACTCAATCCTCTGGACGCCAACGCCGTTGAGGCGGCTGTGCGCGTGAAGGAGCAGTACGGCGGCACCGTCACCTGCATCACCATGGGCCCCGATCAGGCTATGGAGGCGCTCAGGGAGTGTCTGGCCGCCGGCGCTGATAAGGCCGTCCTGCTCAGTGACCGCGCCTTCGCCAATGCCGATACTCTGGCGACCTCTTATGTCATCGCCTCCGCGGCAAAGCTGCTGGGCGACTTTGACCTCATTTTCTGCGGCAAGGAGTCTCTGGACGGCGCAACCGGTCAGATGGGCTCTCAGCTGGCGGAGCGCTATGACGCCTCTCAGATCAGCTCCATGTCCCTCATCACCGACATCGACCTTGAGAAAAAGACCGTCACCGCCGAGCGCGAGCTGGAGAAGGGTATCGAGCTTTGTGAGGCTCAGTACCCCTGCCTGTTCACCGTTGAGAAGACCAATTACCGCCCCCGCATCCCCAATCTGAAGAGCTGGAAGGCCTCCCGCACCGCCGAGATCACTGTCTTCAATTCCAGGACCATCCCCGGCCTTGACCCCGAGCAGATCGGCGATCCCGGCTCTCCCACGAAGGTCCCCCGCACCTATCCCCCCGAGGTGGGCGAGGCCGGCATGATCCACAATGAGGGCAGCATCGAGAAGAACGTCGGCAAGCTCCTTGAGCTGGTCGCAGATGTACTGTAAGGAGGCCGAAATAATGAATAAACACGATTATAAAGATATGTGGGTATTTATCCAGCACGACGGCCGGGAGATCCATCCCGTGTCTCTGGAGCTGTGCTGTGAGACCCGTAAGCTCTGCGACGCTGCAAATGAGGAGCTTGTGGCCGTTTACTGCGGCACTCTCCCCCAGGAGGAGCTTGACAAGGTTCTGGACTGCGGCGTGGATAAGATCATCCACGTCTCCGGCACCGGCTATGAGTACTTCAATGTGGACGCCTACGCAAATCTCTTCACCGTCCTGTGCCGGAAGTATCTCCCCACCGCGGTCATGGTTGGCGGCACGATCTTCGGCCGTGACTTTGCTCCCCGCTTTGCCTGCCGTCTCCCCACCGGCTGCACCAGCGACGCGACTCAGCTTGTCTACGATCCCAAGACCTCTGATATCGAGTTCGTTGAGCCCGCTGTCGGCGGCAAGATGATGGCTGTCATTACCGTGCCCGTGATGCGTCCTCAGGTAGGCACCATCCGTCCCGGCACCTTCAAATACATCCCCGCCGGCAGAAAGAATTACACCGTCGTCGAGGAGACCGTGGACTTCCCCGTGGAGAAGATACGCACAAAGATCCTTGACTTCAAGGCCGACGAGTTTGACGAGAGCCTGAATATCGCCGACGCCGATGTTATCGTGTGCGTTGGCAACGGCGTTAAGGTGGACTCCCTGCCCAAATACCGGGAGCTGGCCTCCCTTCTGGGCGGCAAGCTGGGATGCACCAGACCCGTGTTTGACCGGGGCGCTCTGCCCTTCAAGCTGGTCATCGGCCAGTCCGGCGTTGTCGTGAAGCCCAAGCTCTATATCGCCTTCGGCGTGTCCGGCGCGGTGAATCACATCACCGGCGCTCAGGATTCCGAAAAGATCGTCGCTGTCAACAAGGACCCCGACGCCGCCATCTTCAATTACTGCGATTACGGCATCGTCGGCGACATGGACGAGGTCTGCGAGCAGATGATCGCCCAGCTCAAGGCAAAGGCCTGAGCCGTCAGTACCTGATCCCCCCGACTGCTTCATTATCCGGCAGTTATCCACATTCATTCGCGGCTTTGCCGCCCGGAGGTTTTTACAATGCTTCACATCCCTTACGGAAAAACATTTATTGACTTTGACGGGCAGGGCGCGTCCGTCCTGACTTCATCCATTGACAAGCTGAAAAGCTCCGGCAGCGGCAGTGACATTGTCCGCGCCGCCATGGATGCCCCCATTGATTCTCCCCGGCTCTCGGAGCTGGCAAAGGGCAAAAAGACCTGCTGTATAATCATCTCCGACC
>JAZUJF010000223.1:0-3192 GCA_045642585.1 Candidatus Limivicinus sp. | reverse complement strand
CGGCAAGAGCAGATACCGAGAGAAAATGGGTTCTGATGACGGCACTTTTTCGCAGGAATACTTTGTGTATTGCAAGAAAAAGTGACTAAATCAGGGCACATTTTATCCGGTAGATGCCGTAGGCGTATTATGCGGTGTTGTCCTATTTCAATTCTATTTCATATAGTTCATCAGCAGAACAGCCAGCGTATCGACAATATTCTCTCTGTGCTCGGTCTTTTCGGTGACAGCTTTGGTGCTTGCAGAGTAGACATATGTGAGCATCGCCTCAAAGACGAAATTCACGATGAAGTTGGCATCCTCGCCGCCCTTGAAGTAAGGCGACAGAGCCTCCAGCACGGGACGGAAGCAATCATCATGCTCACTCTTTGCCAGCTGAAGGTACTTCTCGGAGAAGTAGTAGCGCAGGTAGAAAACACAGCGGTCGGAAATGCCGATCATCAGGTCAAGGCAGGGGGTGAGGACATTTCTGATGCGCTCCTTCAGAGGCTTGTCAGTATCGTCAAGGAAGTGCAGATCCTCAAGCACTCTGTCCCTCAGACGGACATCATTCTCATGGAAAGCGGACTTGATAAGATCATCCTTATCCTGGAAGGTGCGGTAGATGTATGCCTCGTTGATGCCGGCCTTCTCGGCGATGTTTTTGGTGGTGGCGCGGTGCATTCCTTCGTTTGCGACGATATACTCGGTGTGACGTATCAGAGCGTCTCTCAGGTCCTGCTCGTTTGCATAGATCATAATAATCTCCCATCCGATATTAATAAAATATATAACGGTTCAGTCACTGGAATACTGGTCAATGCGAAGTATTATACCCATTATGGAAGCAGAGCTTCCATAATTTGTTACATTGATAATTTTATCACGACTGTAGTATCTTGTCAACTGTGATTATATAGCAATAGTATAGGCTAATACAGACAATATCAAATCAATATACAAATTTGACCTGCCGTTTCAAGATGCCCTCACCCACGGCAAAGAACTCTCTCATGGCATAGTGCAGGAAGCCGTAGGGGGTGGAGGGGGCGGATATGGGGTGAAACTCAAGACCGGACATTTTCCTCGCGACGGCGAGAGACCGGAAAAGATGAAAGTCATTCGTGACGATGCCCACACGCTCTGTGCCCTCGGGCAGCAGGGGCAGGGAATAGAGGAAATTTGTCACCGTATCGAAGGAGCGCTCCTCCGTTATAATGCGGTCCGGGGAAATGCCCATAAATTCCAGATGCTCCTTCATGCAGCGGGCCTCGGTCATATTCTCACCGTCACCCCGACCGCCGGAGACGATACATAGGGTGTCCGGGTTTCTCAGGAGATAGTCCCCGGCGGCAAGAATACGCTGGCTCAGAGCGCCGGAGGGGACAGTACCGTTGACCCGGGCGCCCAGAACGATGATGGCATCAAGGCCGTCAACGCTCTCCGTAAAGGCGGCAGAGCAGATAAACAGCTCCGCTATGAGAAAAACGGAGACGCAGACGATGACCGCGACCCGGATGACCCTCAGAAGCTTTTCCGGGATAGGTACAGGGCGGCCTGTATCCAAGGAACGCTTCACGAGGATATAGCGGGCGATACAGACAGCACCCACCGCAGGCCACATCCACAGCAGAGACTGGCCGAAGCGCACGGCAAGGCCCATGCCCAGATAGTACAGGATGCAGAGAACGCCGAATATGAGAAAGGCAAGATTGATTATCCTGCTGTGCTTCAAAATCAATACCTCCGGGGATCGGATAATTATTTCACCAGAATACAGATGGCGATCAGAAGCTGACCCACATAGTAGCTGAGAAGATTGACGGCGCGCAGAGGCTTGATCTTCCTGCCGAAGGAGTAATAGATCATGATAAAATCGCTGACCATGAAGAGGAGCGCACCCACGGCAAAGAGGATATTCACCGCAGTCGGGCCGCCCATGAGGAGCAGAGCGCCCGCACATGAGAACATGGCGATGACAATGACAAGGTACACATAGCCGAAAAGCTTCATGCCCATATTGGGGGCGGTGATGCGTTTCATAAGGGGAGGAATGGACAGAAGCGATATTACCGCCGCGGCGATAAGTGCCGGCAGCACTATTTTACTATTCTCCCCGATAAGAGCGGCAATATACAGAAAATGGCCGCCCAGAAAAGCCAGAATTCCCACGGCAAAGACCTTGAGTGACTTGCCGCCCTCATAGAGATTGCGCAGGTTCAGGAATATATCGCCCACCATGCCCAGCACAAGGCCGATAAGGATCAGCCTGCCGAAATGAGTGGGGTTCGCGGTATAACCTATTATACCCAGAATTACAAAAAACAGAGAGGCCAGACCCTTGAATACAACGGCCTTGCCCATCCTGCCGGCGTATTCGGCCCGGATGAAGATAATGTCGGTCAATAATCCGATAATACAGACAGCGGCAACGATAAGACCCATCACAGTTACTACCTCTTTCCTTTTATGGCCTCGGCCAGAAGCCTGCGGCCTTCCTCTGTCCGGAGCACATCCAGCACGGCATCCCGCACCACCTGACGGAACGCATCCGAGCGCAGAAGAGCATTGAAGGCGGCGCTGTCGGCCCCGCCTCCGTCGGCGGTGGCCACGACCTTTCGCGCGGTCATTACAGGAGGAGCAGGCTCCGGCTCGGGGGGCAGATCGCCGCTGAACCAGTCACTCATGGCGGTGGGGTCGCTGCTCTCACCGCGAATATAGGACTCGGACACCCTGAAAAAATCCGCCAGCTTTTTGATCTGGTCGGCATTGGGGGTCTGGCGTCCGGTCTCAAACTTTTCGATCAGCATTTTGCCGAAGCCCAGCTTCCCTGACAGAGCGGGGCGGCTGAGACCCGCTTTAGTGCGAAGCTCGGCTATTCTCTGTGCTGCAGATACCATTTTGCTCTCCGTTCCACGCCGTATTATACGGCACTGTTATACAACCGCTTTTATTATACATTAACTGACAGCATAGTCAACTATTAGTAGGGAAATACCTGCGGCAATACTGGAATTTGAAACAATTTTTTATCCTTGTAAATGACGGGCAATAGGACTATAATCCCAACGGTATTACTATGAAAGCTGCGCTTCCATAGTAATGATTATAATGATCTCCCGTTCCTCGCCGCTTACGCGGCAACCGGAACGGATGAGAAAAAATCCCCATGCGCACTAAGCTTTCGTTTATGGTGGTGCGCTCTGATGCGCA
>JAZUJF010000222.1:0-9525 GCA_045642585.1 Candidatus Limivicinus sp. | reverse complement strand
CTGTCACACATCATTGTAAACCCTACATATTTGAATTAAACCGTATTAAACCGTATTGCCTGTTTTACTTCGATTCGACAGGCAATAATCGGGCATAATAATACCGCATAATTGCTTTGCGAGGTATTAGCGAAAGTGCCTTTCAGACTATTATGATCAAATCCCATGTGCACCTCAATAAATGGAAACGGATGATTATATGCTTTACAACACGCGCACCGATATGGCGTCCGAGCTCCTGTCCCGCTCCCGCGGCCAGTCATGCTCCGTATCAAAAGAAAAACTCTTTGATCTTGATGTGGCATCGATATGTATCTCCCAGGACGAGGCCGAAGCCCTCGGAAAGCCCTGCGGCAAGTATTATACGCTCTCCATTCCGCGCAGATGTATCTCCGGCAGCACTGAATTCTATTCCTGCTGCAGCGCTCTGTGTGCTCTCATGCGAAGATGTATTCCCCGCGACTCGTTTTCTTTTCTTGTGGCCTGTCTCGGAAATCCCAATATCACGCCCGATGCCCTTGGCTCCCTCGCCGGAGAGGAGATCCTTGTTACCCGCCATCTCAAGGATCAGGCTGACGGCCTGTTTGCCGATTTCTCCTCTGTGGCCCTTTGCAGACCCGGTGTTCTGGGCACATCCGGCGTTGAGTCCGCTTTGCAGATCTCCATGCTGTGCCGTGAGGTATGCCCTGATTGTCTGATCGTAATAGACGCTCTCGCCGGATCTGACAGCGAAAGTCTCTGCGCCCGTGTCCAGATCTCCGATGCCGGCATCTCTCCCGGCTCGGGAGTTGGCAACGACAGGCAGGAGATAACAAAGCGCACCGTTGGCATCCCCGTCGTCTCTGTCGGTGTACCCACAGTCATTGACGCGGGACTTATCGGCAGCGGGGAGCTCTCCGGTATGTTCGTCACACCCTCAGGCATAGATGCTCTGGTCAGGAACGCCTCTCATCTCATTGCTTCCGGCCTGAACATGGCAATGAATCCCGCGGTTTCTCCCGACCAGATACTCGGTCTCATGAGAAGATAATAATCGCTGCAAAAGCCCTTTAATACTGTTGACATTACGGTACAATACAATATAATCTTTATATAGACAGTTGTAGGCTTATAGTATTATGAGGATCAATATGGGTAAATTCAGAGCATTTCTGAAGAGAAAGGATATTATTTTTTCTCCTCAACGCTATTTTATCGACGCCATGAGCGCTATGGCCCAGGGGCTTTTCTGTACGCTTCTGGTAGGTACCATCCTGAACACCATCGGAACTCAGTTCCATATAGGTTTTCTGACGGCCCCGATTGCCACCGTTTCCGGAACAGAATATACCGTAGGCGGGCTTTGCTCCGCTATGGTCGGCCCGGGAATGGCCATAGCTATCGGCCGTGCGCTGATGGCACCGCCAATGGTGCTGTTCTCACTGGTGCCTGTGGGCTTTGCCGCCAATGCCATGGGTGGCGCAGGCGGTCCTTTAGCCGTTTTTGTTATTGCGCTGATCGCCTCCGAATTCGGCAAGGCAGTCAGCAAGGAGACAAAAATCGACATTCTTGTGACCCCCATTGTCACCGTTCTCGTGGGTATAGGCGTTTCCGCGCTAATTGCCGCCCCCATCGGTAAGGTCGCCAGTGCCGTGGGCAAGGCGATCATGTGGGCGACCGAGCTCAGACCCTTCTTTATGGGCATAATAGTGTCCGTGATCATCGGTGTGGCGCTGACTCTGCCTATCTCCTCTGCCGCTATTTGCGCTGCCCTTGGGCTCACCGGCCTTGCGGGGGGCGCTGCCGTGGCAGGCTGCTGTGCTCAGATGGTCGGTTTTGCCGTGATCAGCTTCCGTGAGAACCGCTGGGGCGGTCTCGCCGCTCAGGGTCTCGGCACCAGTATGCTCCAGATGGGAAACATTATCAGAAATCCCAGAATATGGATACCGCCCACGCTCTGTTCCGCGGTCACCGGTCCTGTCGCCACCTGCATTTTCTCCCTGCGAATGGACGGAGCCGCTGTTTCCTCCGGCATGGGCACCTGCGGTCTGGTGGGTCAGATAGGCGTTTATACCGGCTGGGTCAACGGTATCGCCGCAGGAACACGCGCCGCCATCACAGGCTTCGACTGGCTGGGTCTTATTATGATCTCCTTTGTTCTGCCCGCCGTGCTTTCCTGGCTCTTCGCCCTGCCCTTGCGCAAGCTCGGATGGATCAAAGACGGTGATCTGAAGCTTGATCTGTAACCAACTTTAATATTTGGGAGGCTGTCTATGTTTTCTCAGACTCTATTTCAGGTTTTGACCCTGTTTCTGTTTATGGTCGTGGGTTTTATCCTCTCAAAGGCCGGTATTTTCCCGAAGGAGACACCGAAAGTCCTGTCGGTGTTTCTTGTCTGGGTCTCCTGCCCCGCGCTGTATCTCAGGACCTTTGCCTCTCAGTTCACGCCGGAAAAGCTGCCCTCCTCACTGAAGATCATGCTCGTTTCCGCGGTGTGTCTGGCAATAATATTCGCTCTCTCCTGTGCCTTGGGTCGCCTGATAATAAAAGATAAATATACACGCAGTGTATTTGAATACTCCCTTTCCGTACCAAATGCCGCCTATTTCGGCAATCCTCTGGTACTGGCTGTAATGGGCGAGAGTATGCTTCTGCAGTTTCAGATCTTTTCCATACCTATGATCCTGTTTATGCTGACTGTGGGTTACAGTCTGCTTATTGAAAAAGAGATCAATCTCAAAAGCATCCTCAACCCCATGATGGTTGCCACTATCGTCGGTATTATTCTCGGTATGCTTCGTATTCAGCTTCCGGACTTTATTATGAGCGCGCTCTCCGGCGCCTCTGACTGTCTTGGGCCCGTATCCATGATCCTCACCGGCTGCGTTATATCTCAGTTCAGCTTCAGGCAGATCCTCTCGCCCAAAGAGGTGTATATCACGGTATTTATCAAAATGCTCCTCATGCCTCTTATGGTCATCGCTGTGGGGGCACTGTTTCCCATTCCCCGCGAAATATACATAATTACGCTTCTGTTTAACTGTATGCCGGTGGGGCTCAACAGCGTGGTCTATCCCAGCTCCGTAGGCAAGGACTGTTCCCTCGGTGCGGGACTTGCTATCGTTTCAAACATTGCCGCCGTACTCACTGTTCCGCTTTTCTTCTATGCGGCATCCTTGTACTGATCCATTGATATAACATGAGAAAACCCATTATGATACGGTGCCTGCACCGACATCATAATGGGTCATTTTTATAATCAGCAAAAGGCAGCACCGCAAAAAACGGTGCTGCCCCATAACAGCTTAACTTACCACTCCAGATTCTTCTCGGTCTCCTTGGAGAAGACATGAGCAACATTGCCGTTGAAGGTGAAGTGAACCTTGTCGCCCATTGAAAAGTGACCCGTCATATCGATGGTCGGAACAATGATGATAACATCCTTGCCGGCAGCATTGACATGCAGATGCACGGAGGAGCCCATCATTTCGCTCACATCCACGGTGGCCTCGACGCCGGCATCACCGATAACGGTATGCTCGGGACGGACACCAAGGGTGACATCCTGGCTCTGGACATTGTTTGCAAGCAGTCTTGCGGTCTTCTCTGCATCCAGCTCGACCTTCAGATCAGCCAGCTGTGCATAGAACTTATCGCCCTCGCGGATCAGCTTGCCATCAAAGAAGTTCATCTGAGGAGTGCCGATGAAGCCGGCAACGAACAGGTTGCGGGGATTGTTGAACACTTCCTGAGGAGTGCCGATCTGCTGGATGTAACCGTCACGCATGATGACGATCCTGTCGCCCAGAGTCATAGCCTCGGTCTGGTCATGGGTAACATATATAAATGTTGTATTGATACGCTCGCGCAGCTTGATGATCTCAGCACGCATCTGGTTACGCAGCTTGGCGTCCAGATTGGACAGGGGCTCATCCATCAGGAAAACAGCGGGGTCACGGACGATAGCGCGGCCGATAGCGACACGCTGTCTCTGACCGCCGGACAAAGCCTTGGGCTTACGGTCGAGATACTGGGTGATGTCCAGGATCTCAGCAGCCTCGCGGACCTTCTTGTCGATAACATCCTTCTTCTCCTTGCGGAGCTTGAGGGAGAAAGCCATGTTTTCATACACGGTCATGTGGGGGTACAGAGCGTAGTTCTGGAAAACCATTGCAATATCTCTGTCCTTGGGAGCCACATCGTTCATGAGCTTGCCGTTGATGTACAGCTCGCCCTCGCTGATCTCTTCAAGACCTGCGACCATACGCAGAGTGGTGGACTTACCGCAGCCGGAAGGTCCGACCAGAACGATAAATTCCTTGTCTGCGATCTCAAGATTGAACTCCTGAACCGCTACGACACCCTGATCGGTGATCTGGAGATTGACCTTCTTCTCTCCCTCTTCACCTTTCTTCTTCTTTTTCTTTCCCTCGCCGCTGACGAACGGATAGATCTTCTTCACATTTTTGAGCTGAACAGTTGCCATTTTTACCGACTCTGAACGACCGGCCTCCGCCGGCTCGCACTCGCGGCCGCATCGCGCACCGCATTACGACAGGTCTCCAACGCTGCCGCACCCTGAGTCTCAGGGAAAATGTTTTCCTCCTTATTAATGCTGTGACCGGCTTTTCGGAACAGGTCCCGATGATGGAGAGCCGGGCACGCAGTCAGAATAATTGGGCATACATACCCGTCAGTATTATATACGCATATCAACAGTTTTTGCAATCCATCATTCTTTACAAAAAAAACCGGTGTTATTTGTACTATTTGACCGATTCCAATGAATAACATTACTTGATGCAACACCGCATAACCTTCTATCTGAGGTGATTTGATGCGTTCATTAGCTTTAGGCTCAACAGGCCCGGCCGTTTCTTTTCTTCAGCTTGCCCTGCGAAGATACGGGTCTGATATTTCAGTTGACGGCATCTTCGGAGAGGAGACCGCGGGTTTTGTCAGGGCTTTTCAGTCCCGATCCGGTCTCTACCCTGACGGAATAGCCGGCCCCGCCACCCATAACGCCCTCTATCCCTATTACACCGGCTTTCTGCGTTACACAGTCAGACCCGGTGACAGCATCTATTCCGTCTCCCGGAGATACGGCGTTTCAGAGCAGTCTGTCCTGACAGCCAACTCTTTTCCCGGCACTGTTTATCCCGGTCAGGTAATTATCGTCCCACTGTCATTTTCCGTCGTTCCCACAGACATACCCTATTTCTCGTCACTGGTTTATTATTGCGTCAGGGGGCTTCGTGCCAGATACCCCTTTCTGAGAACCGGCTCTGTGGGAGCATCCGTCATGGGCAGGCCGCTGCATTCTCTGGTATTCGGGAGGGGCGAAAACCGGGTGATCTACAACGCCTGCCACCATGCCAATGAGTGGATATGTACTCCCCTTCTGCTCAGATTTTGTGAGGAGCTCTGTTCCGCATATGTCTCAGGCGCAGACATCAATGACATTTCCCCTGCGGAGATATTTGACTACGCCGCAGTATCCATCATACCCTGTGTTGACCCCGACGGCATGGATCTTGTGACCGGCGAGCTGCAGACCGGGCCTTTCTTTGACAGGGCTGTTTCCATTTCGTCCGCTTATCCTCAGATCCCACGCTTTTCCGGCTGGAAGGCCAATATCAACGGCGTCGATCTCAATCTTCAGTATCCGGCCGATTGGGAGGAAGCGAGACGCATTAAATTCGGTCTCGGCTTTACTTCGCCCGCGCCCTCTGACTATGTGGGCTTTTCTCCCCTTTCTCAGCCGGAGAGCCGCGCCATGTATAACTATACCCGTTCTGTTTCGCCTGCCCTCACGCTGTCTTTTCACACTCAGGGAAATGTTATCTACTGGCGCTATCAGGATTCTGCTCCGATCGGTTCGGAACAGATCGCCGGTCTGTTTTCCGAGCTTTCGGGCTATACTTTGGATGATGTTCCCTATGCGTCTTCTTTTGCCGGTTATCGGGATTGGTTCATACAGGATTACATACGGCCCGGATTTACTGTCGAGGCCGGGCTTGGTACAAATCCTCTGCCTCTGTCTCAGTTTGACAGTATCTATGCCTCATGTCTGCCCATTTTGGTCTATGGGACGCTTGTGACCTGAAATGTTTCATGTGAAACGCGGTTTTTCTCTCGAAATTTCAAAATGTTTCATGTGAAACATTGAAATATGTAAACTAAGCTGATATAATAGGCCCGTAATATTTATTAGCGCTCCGAAATACAGACAGACGGAGGATAATATGTGAAGAAAATAATCGCGGTCGCCAATCAAAAAGGCGGCGTGGGTAAGACCACAACAACAGTTAATTTGTGTGCGGCGCTGTCCCTGTCCGGCAAAAAGGTACTGCTGGTGGACTGTGACCCCCAGGGAAACGCCAGCTCCGGCATGGGTGTCAGTAAGTCGGTCAGGCCAAACACATACGATATGGTCATAAACGGTGTCCCAGCAGCTGACTGTATCGTGAAAACCAAATACGGCGATGTTATCCCGGCATCAAAGGAGCTGGCCGCCGCATCCGTGGAGCTTATCAATTCGTCCGAGAGAGAATATGTGCTGAAAAAGGCTCTTCAGTCCGTTTACAGTGAATATGATTATATTCTTATGGATTGTCCGCCGTCGCTCGAGCTGCTGACGGTCAACTCCCTTGTGGCCGCCGACAGTGTGCTGATTCCCATGCAGTGCGAATATTACGCCCTTGAGGGAATAGCCGACCTGATGACCAGCATAAAGATCTGTTCGAGGAAGCTGAATAAACGGCTCACTATTGAAGGGATCGTGCTGACAATGTACGATTCCAGAGCAAATCTCACCGAGCAGGTGGCAAACGAGCTGAGAAAATATCTGGGCAGCAAGGTCTATGAGACGGTGATTCCGAGAAGCATAAGACTGTCCGAAGCCCCCAGTCACGGAACGCCCGGAGTTGTCTATGACCGGTTTAATAAAGGCAGCCGCGCATATATGGCTCTGGCCGATGAATTTCTGAACAGAAACGAAAGGAGTATGAGCTGATGGCCGTGAAAGAGAAAAAGGGTCTGGGCGCAGGTCTTGATGCCCTCTTTGGAAACGATCCGGATGAAAATGAAAGCACCGGGCTGATGACGCTGCCTATTGCTAAAATTGAGCCAAGAGCAGACCAGCCGAGAACTTATTTTGATGAAGACGCGCTGGAGGAGCTGAGCGAATCCATAGCGCAATACGGTCTCATCCAGCCTATAACCGTGCGCAGGCTGGACAGCGGATATTACCAGATAATCGCCGGTGAGCGTCGCTGGCGCGCGTCCCGCATGGCGGGACTCGTAGAAGTGCCTGTGCGCATTATTGAAGCGGACAACAGAAGAACTGCGGAGCTGGCACTGGTTGAAAACCTGCAAAGAGAGGATCTCAATCCCATTGAGGAAGCAAAAGGCTATAAAACTCTGATCGAGGAGTACGGTCTGACCCAGGAGGAGGCTGCAAGGAGCGTAGGAAAATCCCGCCCGGCTGTTACAAATTCCATGCGTCTGCTCTCTCTGAGCGAAAAAGTGCTGGAGATGGTGGAAAAGGGTGAAATATCCGCAGGCCACGGCAGGGCGCTTGTCCCCATAACCGATCCGGACAGACAGCTCGCCGCCGCAAAGGAAGCCAGTGAAAAGGGCTATTCGGTGAGAAAAACAGAACAGCTTGCCGCAAAGCTCCAGAAGGCAGGGAGTCTGCCAAAGGAAAAGAGCGGTTTGGAGGTCGATTACAGCGCCGAAATATCCCGAAAGCTGTCTGAAAATATGGGCCGCAGGGTCAGACTCGTTGACGGCAAAAAGGCCGGACGCATTGAAATTGAATTCTACGGTGCCGACGACAGAGAAGCACTGATCGAAGCTTTATCAAAAATCAAATTGAAATAATACAGGAGAAAAGAAAATGCTGGATATCAAGTTTGTCAGAGAAAACCCCGAAATAGTCAAAGAGAATATGCACAGGAAGTATCAGGACGCAAAAATTCCCATGGTGGATGAGGTTCTGGAGCTTGACGAGAAGAACAGAGCGGCAATAACAGAGGCCAGCGATCTGCGCGCCTCCAGAAATGCTCTTTCCAAGAAGATAGGTATGCTCATGGGTCAGGCAAAGAAGGATCCTTCCAAGGCAGCAGAGGCTGAGGAGGTCAAGGCTCAGGTCAAGGCTCAGGCTGACCGTCTGGCAGAGGTGGAGAAGCTGGAGGAGGAGTACGCGGAGCGTATTCATCATCTTATGCTGAACATCCCCAATATTATCGATCCCTCCGTGCCCATAGGCCCCGATGACAGCGCAAATGTTGAGGTGGAGCGTTTCGGTGAGCCTGTCACTCCCGATTACCCCATTCCCTACCACACCGAGATCATGGAGAGCTTCAACGGCATTGATATGGATGCGGCAGGCCGCGTCTCCGGCAACGGATTTTATTATCTCATGGGTGATATTGCCCGTCTTCACTCCGCAGTTCTGGCCTATGCGAGAGACTTTATGATTAATAAGGGATTTATCTACTGCATTCCCCCGTTTATGATACACGGCAATGTGGTAGAGGGTGTTATGAGCCAGACCGATATGGATGCCATGATGTACAAGATCGAGGGCGAGGATCTATATCTTATCGGCACCTCCGAGCACTCCATGATCGGTAAATTCATCGACCAGATCATCCCCGAGGATTCTCTGCCTCAGACGCTCACCAGCTATTCTCCCTGCTTCCGCAAGGAGAAGGGCGCTCACGGTATAGAAGAGCGCGGAGTGTACCGCATCCATCAGTTTGAGAAACAGGAAATGATCGTGGTCTGCAAGCCCGAGGACTCCATGGCATGGTATGAAAAGATGTGGCGCTTCTCCGTGGAGCTGTTCCGCAGCATGGAGATCCCCGTGCGTCAGCTGGAGTGCTGCTCCGGAGATCTGGCCGATCTCAAGGTCAAGTCCTGCGATATTGAGGCATGGAGCCCCAGACAGCAGAAATACTTTGAGGTCTGCTCCTGCTCCAATCTTGGCGACGCTCAGGCCCGCCGTCTCAAAATGCGCGTAAAGGGCGCAGACGGCAAGATGTATCTGCCTCATACTCTCAATAACACTGTTGTTGCGCCTCCCCGTATGCTCATCGCATTCCTTGAAAACCATCTGCAGGCAGACGGCAGCGTTACCATTCCCGAGGTGCTTCGTCCTTACATGGGCGGCATTGAAGTCCTTGTTCCAAAAAAGTAATAATAACTTATACTGATCATCCTCGTAAATCTTTGTCTGCTTTCTATTGGATATCAGTATTAACCGCAGACCCGGATATGATTTACTTTCATATCCGGGTTTCATTATATTTCAATATTCCTACTTTATTATATATTTAGTTCTTAAATTTTCTTCTTGTATTCTCCACAAATATTTGATATAATGTGTAAAAATGAGCCGTAGAATGGGGTAATGATCATGGCTATGAATTCACTCAACGACATATGGCAGACGATCCTGGACATTCTTTCGCAGACAATGACTCAGACCACCATCAGAACCTGGTTTTCTGACTGCACGCCTGTGGATCTTAAGTCGGA
>JAZUJF010000221.1:0-4508 GCA_045642585.1 Candidatus Limivicinus sp. | reverse complement strand
AATTTTTCAGTAGACATTAAGGCAACACCGCATAATGCGGCAAGAGCAGATACCGAGAGAAAATGTGTTCTGATGACGGCACTTTTTCGCAGGAATACTTCGTGTATTGCAAGAAAAAGTGACTAAATGATAAGTGAGCGTCCAAATCTTTGATTTGGCTTACGCGAACTTACACAGAGGGGGGCACATTTTATCCGGTAGATGCCGCAGGCGTATTATGCGGTGTTGCCTTAAATAATATTCAGCATGAAACCCCGGGAAGCGGATCAATTATTCCGCTCTCCGGGGTTTTCTGACAAATTATGGACTTATCCGCCGAGATAGGCCTTTTTCACCTTGTCGCTCTCGCTGAGCTCCGCACCGGTGCCGGTGAGGGTGATGCGGCCGGTCTCCATGACATAGGCCCGGTCTGCTATGGACAGGGCCATCTGGGCGTTCTGCTCCACCAGCAGGATGGTGGTGCCCGCGGCGTGGAGCTCCTTGATTATATCGAAGATCTGCTCCACCAGAATGGGTGCCAGACCCATTGAGGGCTCGTCCAGCATCAGAAGCCGCGGCTTCGACATAAGGGCTCTGCCCATTGCCAGCATCTGCTGCTCGCCGCCGGAGAGAGTTCCGGCTATCTGCCTGCGGCGCTCCTTCAGTCTGGGGAACTTCGTAAATACATTCTCCAGATCCTCGTCATAGGAGCCGGGCTTGCGTATATATGCGCCCATATCCAGATTTTCCTCAACGGTCATCTGCTGGAAAATGCGTCTGCCCTCCGGGACCTGACTGAGACCCAGTGACAGTACCTTGTGGGAGGGGACAGTGTGGATATTGGTGCCCTCAAAGGTGACGGTTCCGCTCGTGGGAACCAGAAGACCCGAAATGGTGCTCAGAACGGTGGTCTTGCCCGCGCCGTTTGCGCCGATAAGGGTGACGATCTCACCCTCGCTGACCTGAAGTGATACTCCCTTGACGGCGTGGATGCTGCCGTAATACACATGGATGTCATTGACATCAAGTATAAGTCCCATTCTTACTTCGCCTCCTTCTTCTTGCCCAGATATGCCTCGATGACCTCGGGATTGGAGAGAATATCATCGGGAGTGCCCTTGGCGATGATGCGGCCAAAGTTCAGAACGGCAATGCCCTCGCAGATATTCATGACCAGATTCATATCGTGCTCAATGAGGAGAACGGCGATCTTGAAGGTGTCGCGGATGGCGAGAATGTTTTCCATAAGCTCTGCCGTCTCGGAGGGGTTCATGCCCGCGGCAGGCTCGTCCAGCAGCAGCAGGCAGGGATTGGTTGCCAGTGCGCGGAGGATCTCAAGCCGTCTCTGGGCACCGTAGGGCAGAGAGGAGGCCTTGGCGTTGGCCATATCCTCCATACGGAAGATGCTCAGCAGCTCCATAGCCCGGTCATGGACGACCTTCTCCTCGCGGTAATAGGCCGGGAGACGGAAAATACTGGTCGCCAGACCGTATTTCATCTGGGAGGTCATGGCGGCGGTGATGTTCTCCTCCACGGTCAGGTCGTTGAACAGACGGATGTTCTGGAAGGTGCGGGCGATACCGGCATTGGTCACCTGAGAGGTGCTCATGCCCTTGATGTCCTTGCCGTCCAGCAGAATGGAGCCGCGGGTGGGATCATACACACGGGTGAGCATATTGAAAACGGTGGTCTTTCCGGCACCGTTGGGGCCGATGAGACCGGCGATCTCGGTGCGGCCAAGGGCGATGTTGAAGTTATCGACAGCCCGCAGACCGCCGAAATCTATGCCCAGATCGATACATTCCAGCACCGGGCTCTTGTCGGCGTCACGCTCGGGGAGGTATGAGGTGCGATAGACCGGAACCAGCTTTGTCTGAGTTGTCATTTTGAACCGGCCTCCTTTGCGGTCTTTTTGGAAACAAACCGTGCCGCGAGCTTCGTTTTGACCGCGGAGATGCGGGTCTGAATACCCGGCGAATTGGTGGTGAGCATGACGATGATAAGTACTATGGCGTAGAGGAGCATACGGTAATCCGCAAGGCCGCGCAGCGCCTCGGGGAGCACCTGCAGAACGATGGCGGCGATAATGGAGCCGGGCACGCTCCCCATGCCGCCCAGAACCACGATGACCAGAATTTCAATGGACATATTGTAGTCAAAGGCGGCGGCCTTCACATTGGCGAAGAAGTGGCCGTACAGCGTTCCGGCAGCGCCCGCGAAGAACGCGGCGATGATGAACACAGCCAGCTTGAAATAGGTCACATTTATGCCCACCGCTTCCGCCGCGATACGGTTATCGCGGATGGCCATGATGGCGCGTCCGTGGCGGGAGCGCTTCAGGTTCATCATGACGATGACCGTCAGCAGCACCAGAACGGCCGCGAAGGGCAGAAGCTCCTTGGCGCTGGAGTAGATGGGGTTGGTGTTGAGACCCAGAGCGCCGCCGGTGATGTTGAGGTTTGTGATGATGTTCTTTATGATCTCGCCGCAGGCCAGAGTCACGATAGCCAGATAGTCACCCTTCAGTCTCAGCGCCGGCAGACCCACGATGAAGCCGAACAGAGCCGCCACCAGACCGCCGATGAGCATACACACCGGAAGACGGATGCCCATAGGGATGAGCTCGCTGAGAGCTATGGACACAAGACATCCGGAGAAGAGGCCCACGCTCATAAAGCCCGCGTGACCCAGACTCAGCTCGCCCAGAAGACCCACAACGAGGTTCAGGGACACGGCCAGAACGATGTACACGGAGATGGGGATCAGCATATTGGAAAGCTGTCTTGTCATATTTCCGGTGTAGAGCAGAACGAAGATCACGGCATAGAGAACAACTACGCCCGCGATGGTCAAAAGGTCGCTTCTGCGGCTGTTGAGCTTATTCATGCTTTACACCTTCTCTCTTGTCTGCTTGCCCAGCAGGCCGGAGGGCTTGATGACCAGCACAAGCACCAGCACACCGAAAACGATGGCGTCCGCCCAGAGGGTAGAGATATATGTCTTGGAAAACTGCTCGATGATACCCAGCAGTATGCCGCCCAGCATGGCGCCGGGGATGGAGCCGATACCGCCGAAGACAGCCGCGGTGAAGGCCTTGATACCGGGCATCGCGCCGGTAGTGGGCTTTATGTACACATAGGCCATACCGTAGAAGATGCTGGCGAAGGTGGCCAGCGCCGAGCCTATGGCAAATGTCAGGGTAATGGTGCGGTTGACGGAGATACCCATGAGGGCGGCGGCCTTCTTATCCTCGGAGACGGCACGCATGGCCTTGCCCATACGGGTGTTGTTGATGAAGTAGGTGAGCACGAGCATAATGATGCAGGTGAGGATGAGGGTCAGGACAGATATGCCGTCGATATTTACTCCGCCTACCTTGAAGGAGGGCAGGGAGACGATGGTGGGGTATGCCTTCTGCTGAGAGCCGAATACAAGCAGGGCGATGTTCTGCAGCAGGTAGCTCACACCGATGGCGGTGATAAGTACGCTGAGCGGGGGAGCCTGGCGCAGAGGCTTGTATGCCAGAAACTCGATCGCCATGCCCAGAAGGGCACACATAACAATGCTGACCACCACACCGACAGCCGGGTGGAGGCCAAGCTGGGAGACCGTTACAATGCCGGCGTATGCACCGATCATTATAATGTCGCCGTGGGCAAAGTTAAGCATCTTCGCGATGCCGTACACCATTGTGTAGCCGAGAGCGATAAGGGCATATATGCTGCCCAGACTCAGCCCGCTGACTACTGTCTGAATAAATTGCTGCATAGTCTTAATCCTCTGTTTTCTTTATTGAACGCGCTCATCCTCCCGGGCTTCCCCGGGAGGATAAGCATAGCTGCTGCGGGTAAGTTTATCGGATCATTTGCTGAAGACAGTGCCTACGCCGTCGTAGTACAGGATGGCGCTTGCGTTCTTGCTGGTATTGCCGTCCGCGCCCCAGGTCATCGTGCCGGTGATGCCGGTGAACTCAAGCTCCTGCATGGCCTTTGCCATAGCTGTGCCGGAGGCGGAGCCGGCCTTCTCATAGGCGGCCTTCAGGATGTACACCGCGTCGTATCCGTCGGCGGCGAACTGGTCGGGAGTTGCGGAGAACTTGGCCTCATATGCCTTGACGAAAGACTGTACCTTTGCGTCGGAGGAGTCGGCCGCGAAGGGGGTGAGCATCAGAACATTGTTTGCGAGGGAGGGATCCTGCTCGACCTTGCCGAGGATACCGTCAAGACCGTCTGCGCCGAAGAAGTAAACATCGTCAGCGAACTTGCCCTTTGCCTGAGTCAGGAAGGTGGAAGCCTCTTCCGCGTAGATGGGGATGAAGACTATCTTAACGCCGGAGTTTACCAGTGCGTCGATCTGGGTGGAGAAGTCGGTATTGGTGGAGGTGGTGAAGGTCTGGGTCTCGACTATGTCGATGCCGATGGCCTCGCACTGTGCCTTGAAGGAGTTGTACAGACCCACGGAGTAGTCGTAGTCGGACTCGTAGAAGATGCCGACCTTGTCAGCCATGTCATTGTCCGCGATGTAGTTTG
>JAZUJF010000220.1:0-4108 GCA_045642585.1 Candidatus Limivicinus sp. | reverse complement strand
TAAGGCAACACCGCATAATGCGGCAAGAGCAGATGCCGAGAGAAAATGGGTTCTGATGACGGCACTTTTTCGCAGGAATACTTTGTGTATTGCAAGAAAAAGTGACTAAATAAGGGCACATTTTATCCGGTAGATGCCGCATTATGCGGTGGTGCCTTAACTTAATGATAAGGAGTCTGTCGTGAGCAGGCTCCTTTTTCATTTCTTGGGCAACACCGCATAATACGCCTGCGGCATCTGCTCTTGCCGCATTATGCGGTGCTGCCCTTGACATCTACTGCCGGGCAGGATATAATCATGACAAGGTAATATCAGTGCAAGTGTCCCGGGAGACCGGGGTGAAAAGGGAACCGGGTGAAGATCCCGGACGGTGCCGCCGCTGTGAGGGTGGAGACCGCTTCAGTATATGCCACCGGGAGACCGGGAAGGCGTGAAGCGTGATCGATGATACCCAAGTCAGAAGACCTGCTTGCACGGTGCTGTTGTGCTCTCCCCGCGGTCCACGGGGCAGGGTCATCTTTGTTGCGGAAAAACGGTCCCGACAGTTCTGTGCTGTCGGGGCTTTTTTTGAGGTGAATTATGAAAAAAAATCTCTCTGTTATTATCGTGCTCGCGTTGGTGCTCTCTCTTTCAGGCTGTGGTACTGCCCCGGTCAATGATAACAGCGCGCCCTTTTGCAGCGTCACAGACCTTGCGGACGAAACGGTCTCTCTCAGTGCCCCCCCGGAGCGGATAGTCGCCCTCAGCGCCTCCGACTGTGAGATACTCTTTGCCGTAGGCGCCGGTGAGAAGCTGGTGGGAAGATCCATGTACGCAGACTACCCCGCCGAGGCCATGGGCATCCCTGCGGTCGACGAGGGCGGAGAAGTGAACATTGAGCAGATAATCTCACTTGACCCGGATCTTGTACTGGTGAGCGGATATAACCAGAGCGAGGATCAGATCTCCGCCCTCCGGAGGGCAGGGCTCACCGTGGCATATACCGACGGCAAGGCGGGCAGCGGCAGCATTGAGGGCGTGTACCGTGTAATTGCCCTTATCGCCGCTCTTTCCGGATGCGAGGAAAACGGCAGGGCTGTAATTGACTCCATGAAGGCCGTCTTCTCCCAGATTTCAAACACTTCCCACAGCGAGGACAGGAGCGTGTATTTTGAGGTTTCCCCTCTTGAATACGGCCTGTGGAGCGCCGGAAAAGCCACATTTATTCATGAGATCGCCGAAATCGTCGGAGTAAAGAACATTTTTGAGGATACGGAGAACTTCTGCGCCGTGTCTGAGGAGCAGGTCATAGACCGTGACCCCGATAATATCATCACCCTCACCGTGAGCTACGATGGCTCCGACCCGGCTGAGGAGATAATGTCACGCCCGGGCTGGGAGGCTGTAAGCGCCGTGAAGAGCGGTAAGGTACTGAATATGCCGGACAACGAGCTGACAAGGCCGGGCCCCCGCCTTGCGGACGCGGCCCGGATGGTGAGTGACTTCGTATGGGGATGAAAAAAAGAGCCTTTTCTATCGTAATAATGGCCCTGGCCTCTGTCCTGACCCTGCTTCTGTGCGTAGGGACAGGCAGCGTGAATGTCCCTCTGCCCGAGACTGCCGCCGTCATATGGGATGCCATTACGGGACGGACACCCTCCGGCAGTAATGCCTCTATTATTCTTTCTATCCGTTTGCCCCGGGCAATATGCACCTTTCTTGTGGGCGCCTCTCTGTCTGTCTGCGGCGGGGCCATGCAGGGACTACTGAAAAATCCGCTGGCCGACGGCTCTACTCTGGGCGTTGCCTCAGGCGCGGCTTTGGGCGCGGCTTTGTGTATATGCTTCGGTCTGACTGTACCGGGTCTCCCCGGCGGCACGGCGGTGATGGCCGTGGTGTTCGCATTTCTGTCGCTTATAATCATACTGGTTCTGTCGGGGGTCATAGATAAAAGCTTTTCAAACAGCACTATCATCCTCATCGGCATCATATACACCATGTTTGTCTCCGGTGCTCTGAGTATAATCGTAGCCTTTTCCGGCGATAAGCTCCGCTCGGTCACATTCTGGACCATGGGCTCCCTCTCCGGCTGCGGCTACGGTGACGCGGCATTGCTTGCCGTCACACTGCTTGTGTGCTCCGCCGTGATACTGCGAAACTGTGTAGAGCTCAACGCCTTCTCGGTCTCGGAGTCAAATGCCCGTCATATCGGAGTCGATGTGCGCAGCGTTAAGCTTCAGATCATGATAGCCTCATCGGTGCTTATCGGTGTGTGTGTTTCCGTCTCCGGGAATATAGCATTTGTGGGGCTGGTGACCCCCCATATGCTCCGCTTCATATTGGGCGCCGATCATCGTCGGCTGCTCCCCGGGTGCATTTTCGGCGGCGGCATATTTCTCCTGCTGTGCGATCTGGCAGCCCGCTGTATCATCTCCCCCGCAGAGCTGCCCATAGGCGTTGTAACAAGTATCATAGGTGCCGTGCTGTTCGTTGTGATTTTTCTGCGCTCAAGGAGGTGCGGAGGATGAATATGCTCCGTGTGGAAGGCTTGTCCGTAAAATACGGTCAGCGCCGGATCATACACGATATGTCTTTTGAGCTGAACTCCGGCGACTGGCTCATGGTGGCAGGCCCAAACGGGGCCGGTAAAAGCACTCTCGTCAAAGCCCTCTCCGGTGTCCTGCCCTTCTCCGGTGAGATAAGCGTCATGGGAGACCCTCTGGGCAAGTTGAGGCCCCACATTCTGGCTCAACGGCTGGGCGTTCTGGCGCAGGAAAACCATGTGGGCTACGGCTTCACCGTGGAGGAGCTGGTTTCTTTGGGGCGCTATGCCTACCGCAGGGGCTTCTTCTCCGATGACCGTTCCCGGGTCTCCATGGATGAGATAATGGAGCTGACCGCCATATCCGACCTTCGGGACCGGTCTGTGCTGACTCTCTCCGGCGGTGAACTCCAGCGTGTTTTTCTTGCCCAGCTTCTGGTGCAGGATCCCGGTATACTCATTCTGGACGAGCCCACGAGCCATCTCGATCTGCGCTGTCAGAAGGAGCTGTTCGCCATGATCCGCCGCTGGCTCGACGAGGGCGGCCGGGCAGTGATCTCGGTGGTGCATGACCTGTCTCTGGCGCTCTCCTTCGGCTCTCATACTCTGCTTATGGGGAACGATGATGCCATATTCGGCCAAAGCGCCCGTGTTCTGACAAGCGAAAAACTTAACCGCATATACGGCATGGATGTGCGGCAGTGGATGATGGATATTCTCTCCCGTTGGGAGGCCGTGGGAAATGATAAGGCCTCTCTGCGCCGTGAAATAAGGCTCCGTCAGAAGGAGGTCTATGAGGCAAGGGAGGATATATCCCGCTCCATCCGAGATAAGGTTTTCTCCCTTCCGGAATACAAAAGCGCAGGCACTGTCTTCTGCTTTGTGTCAACGGCCTCGGAGCCGGAAACCGACGGGATCATCAGCACAGCTCTCCACGAAGGCAAGAGGGTCTGTGTGCCCCGCATCACAGGTGAGGGGACAATGGAGGCCGTGGAGATCAGCTCCCTCAGTGACCTTGTCCCCGGCAGCTTCAATATCCGTGAGCCTACGGAAAAACTGCCCTCAGTGGGAAAAAGCATGATCGATCTGGCCCTTATTCCCTGCATGAGCTGCACTGGGCACGGAAATCGGCTTGGCCGCGGCGGGGGGTATTATGACCGTTTCCTGAGCGATTTCTCGGGAAGCAGCGTTATGGTCTGCCCGGAGGCACTGATGAGCGACACTGTCCCCATCGAGGAGCATGATATTTCCGTTCCCATCGTTGTCACCGACAAAAGCATATACAGAAACTGAACATGAAAACAGTATCAAGAGCTACTATTTGACCCGCAGGATTGGTGCGACCATGTTTAAGGTCAAGGTGGTATTCAACGATACCGGTCAGGAGACTATGGAGGACAAAATTTTACGAATTGTTCGAAATGAGGCTATGGAAACGAGTGATTTTTGTGGTATAATGAGTACACCACAAATGAGCCGACAGTCTGAAAGGAGCGCATGATGAGCGTAAATCAGACTGAGGGCAAGATCACAGCTCTATACGAAAGACTGTCCCGCGACGACGACAACGCCGGGGATAGCAATTCT
>JAZUJF010000219.1:0-2466 GCA_045642585.1 Candidatus Limivicinus sp. | reverse complement strand
TGAGCCATTTCTCTGCCTCTGAAGCGAACGGAGACCTTGACTCTGTCCCCGTCGGCAAGGAACTTCTGACCGTTCTTCAGCTTGGTGTTGAAATCGTTTGTGTCGATACCGGGAGACATTCTGATCTCCTTGATCTCGATGACCCGCTGGTTCTTCTTTGCTTCTTTCTCCTTCTTGGTCTGCTCAAAACGGAACTTGCCGTAATCCATGATCCTGCAGACGGGGGGAACGGAGCCCGGAGCGATCTTGACCAGATCAAGGTCATGCTCAACAGCCAGATTCAGCGCTTCTTCAGCGGACATGATACCCAACTGTTCGCCCTGCTCGCCTATGACGCGTACTTCCTTGTCAAGAATCTCTTCGTTAATTTGATGAACAGCGTTTGCGATTGTTAACACCTCCGAAAAAAAGTGCGGATGCACAGCACCCGCACAAATAAACATACCGATCCAAAAGGTCGAACAGTAGTGTCCATGTTGACCGAGACTGACTCATTGGCCGTCCGGTGAGGTCGGGGATGCCGTACCTTCTTTGTTTTGCTCTGATAATATATCAGCATTGTGCCTGCTTGTCAATAGAAAAATATATTTTTTTATCAGTGGCAGTTATAATAATCAAGAGCCGTGCTGTCGGTGAGGATCACATCACATTTTCCGGTGTACATATACTCAAAGCACTGGGTAGTGCCTCCCGCAAGCCTTGTTATCTGCCCCAGACGCTTCACCAGCTTTGGATCAGTATTCAGGGCATCCATAGCCTCCGGCGTTGAAGACATGACCATTTTTCGGCCGCTGAGACGGAGCTTGTTCCAGACGGCAGAGCCGTTTCTTGTGGCGATAACGATGTCGTTATGTATGTACGGGCCGTATGAAACTATGTTTTTGTCGCTCAGGGCATCCTCTGTAAGAGCGATCCCGCCCCATGCAACATCAATATTGCCGGATGAAAGCTCAATACCGACGGTCTCCTTCTCGATAACCTGGAGCTGAAGTGTCCAGCCCAGCTTTTCACATAGAGCCGTCGCCAGCTCCACATCGAAACCCCAGTATTCTCCGTTTGAATCATATGCAAAGGGGAAGGAGTTTATATCTATTCCTATTATGAGAACTCTGGGCTCGGGCGGCTGGAGCTTATCGAGGGCGTCGCTCTGCTTTATGAATTCAACGGCATTGGCATTACCCAGCCATTTGGAGCTCAATGCCTCTATCCGTCCTTCCGCGGCCAGAACAGACAGACCGGCCGTAACATAGAAGTACAGAGGGTCATTATTCCTGAATGCCAGGTAGTAGTCCTGAGGTACAAGCACCTGTACCGCGTTGACGCCGTAAGAGACACCGCCGCAGGCACACAGGGCGAGCACTGTTGAAAGCACCAGCAGGATGCATATCAGTTTTTTCATACATACACTCCGGTAATAGGATAACGGGCTCAATGTTACCTGAAAATTATGAACATTTCAAGCATACTATCAATGCCTGTGGGAATTATCGCCGAAATCATCCTCATCGTATGCTCTGCGTGTTCCTCCGGAGGATCTGCGGGGAGCTTCGGCCTCATAGCTGCGCTGTTCGGCCTCATAACGGCGGCGATACGCCTCATAACGGCGAGCCTGTGCCGCACGTTCCTTGCCCTTGACGATGGAAATGACGATGGCCGCGACGGTGGCTATCATTGCTCCGACCACAAGGACAGAGATAAGAGTAGTCTTGCGCTTTTCCTGCTTTATCTGCTGCTGAACGATAGCCTCTTCCTTGGCCTTTTTCTCCTCCTGCTGACGCTGAGCGATGATCTTGGCCTGCTCCTCCTGCTCTGCGCGCTGCTGTTCAAGACGCTCGGCCTCTTCCGCTTCCTTCTGAACCTTGTTCTGGTACGCGGCAAGCTGACCGTCAAGAGAGGAGCCGTAGTCGGTGAGCTTTACCGCAAAGTCGGAGATGACCTTCTCGGCGTTACCCACATTCTTGGTCATTACGGTGACAATAACGGGATTGTCGGAGAATATGATGCCGGTTGCGCCCACATAGTTGTTGCCGTTATTCTCCTGATACGCGCCGTACTTCTGGGCGATGTCAAATCTTCCCTCCATGGAAAGGCGCATATAATGATTGGGCTCGGCCGGGAGGAGACACTCGATCACATTGGGGAACTGTTCAGCGTTAAAGAATAAGGTCTTCATCACATCGGTGAGGAACCTGTTGGAGAAGTAGCAGTACTCCATATAATCGGGGCTGTATTCATTCTCTTTAAGTGTCGAATACTTCATGGCCTCGCTGCGCCATTCGCTGTCACCGCCAAGCTCCTTGCGGATGATATGGGCCCAGTCGTTGTTTGAGTAGGTGAGAATGAGCTTTTCGATCTCACCCACAGACTTGTCGTATATCATGGAATCCTGTGTCAGCTCACCGGATGCGACTTTCTCGGAAAGGACCATCATGAGAGGGACCTTGTACATACTTGCGGGATAGAACC
>JAZUJF010000218.1:0-5100 GCA_045642585.1 Candidatus Limivicinus sp. | reverse complement strand
GAAGAAACTTCAGTACAGTCTATGCAGACTGAAATGATATGTGTTCCGGAAAAAATGTTTCGTCGGGACTTTTGATTTTTTCTATTGGATTTGACAGGAAAAAAAGGTATAATATAAATCATAAAGAGAGACACGGGGGATATGCGTTTATGGATAAGAAATATATACCTTATATTCCTGACGCGGACATATACCTATTCAACTGCGGTAATGCCAGAAAGGCATGGTTGTGTTTCGGCTGCCGCTATATTCCGGAGCTGGATATGCACCGGTTTATTCTCTGGGCGCCCAATGCCAAAAAAGTATCTCTGACAGGCAGCTTCAATAACTGGAGCGCCACCGCCTGCCCTATGGAAAAGCATGAGGGCGGTGTATGGGTCTGCTTCGTACCCGGTCTTTCGGACGGGATGCTATATAAATTCTGTGTCACCGGAGCTGACGGGAAAATGCGCATGAAGTCCGACCCCTTTGCCGCTTTTTCTGAGAACGGAGCTGAAACGGCCTCTATCGTCTGGTGCGGAAAAAGATACGAATGGGGTGACAGCGCCTATCTTGACTGCCGTGCCGGTCGGAATTTTATGTCGGAGCCCATGAGCGTGTATGAGCTTCACGCCGGCTCATGGAAGAATACAGACGGGCGGTGCATGGACTATCGGGAGCTTGCTGAGGCTCTGGCCTTGTACTGCGGCGATATGGGATATACCCACGTGGAGCTGCTGCCTGTTACCGAGTACCCCTATGACGCTTCCTGGGGTTATCAGGTCACGGGCTACTATGCCCCCACATCCCGCTACGGCTGCCCGGAGGATTTCAAGTATTTTGTGGACACCATGCACTCGGCCGGTATTGGCGTGATCATGGATTGGGTGCCTGCCCACTTTCCCAGAGATGAGCACGGCCTTGCGAGATTTGACGGTACAAGACTGTTTGAATGTAAGGAAGAGCGGATGGCAAATCACCCGGAGTGGGGAACTCTGATATTCGATTACGCTTCAAAGCAGGTCCAGAGCTTCCTTGTGTCGTCGGCAATGAAGTTCTTTGAGGAGTATCATATTGACGGGATCAGGGTCGATGCGGTGAGCTCCATGCTGTATCTCAGCTATGCCAGAAGAGAAGGGGAGTACACCAAAAACCCGCTGGGGGGAGACATCAATCTGGACGCGGTGGAGTTTTTGAAAAAGCTCAATTCCACCATCCTCACAAGCTTCCCCGGCACCGTTACCATCGCCGAGGAGGCCACATCCTATCCTAAGGTGACGGCACCTCCGCATGACGGAGGACTGGGATTCTGCTTTAAGTGGGATATGGGATATATGCACGACACCCTTGACTATATGGCAATGGACCCCTATTTCCGCAGCTTCAACCATGAGAAAATGACCTTTTCCATGATGTACACATTTAATGAAAACTATGTTCTGGCCTATTCCCATGATGAGGTGGTACACGGAAAGCTCTCCATGGTCAACAAAATGAACGGAGATTATGACCGGAAGTTTGCCTCCCTGCGTACTCTGTACGGCTTCCAGTTTGCCCATCCCGGAAAGAAACTGGGATTTATGGGCTCGGAGTTCGGTCAGTTCATCGAGTGGAACGATAAACAGGAGCTGGACTGGCTGCTGCTGAATTACCCCAGACACACAGAGATGCAGCGGTTTTGCGCAAAGCTCAACTCGATCTATACCGCCCATCCCGCGCTGTACAGGGTCGATAACTCATGGGAGGGCTTCAGGTGGCTCAATGTGAACGACCGGGAGCGCAGCACACTGGCCTTCATGCGCCTGTCACCGGCTGACGGTCGGTACACAGTCTGCATCTGCAATTTCACACCCGTAGATTACCGCGGCTTTACAGTCGGACTGCCAATGGCCGGCAGCATGAGACTCATCCTCAACAGCGACGAATACTGCTTCGGCGGTATGGGAAAAAAGGTGAAAAAGACCATACGAAGCCGAAACGAGCCGTTTATGGAGCATGATTTTTCCGCACCTGTGGATATCCCCTCCATGAGCTGTCTGTATTATGAATTTACCCCTACCGGACATAAACCTTGAAAGGACGAATAGTTCAATGAAAAAAGAGTTTAAGGAACTGCTGAAGGAGCACGGACGCACCGCAATGCCCAATGTTCTGCTGGCTTCGGCCGAATGTGCCCCCCTGTCCAAGACCGGCGGCCTTGCCGATGTGGTCGGCACCCTGCCCAAAGCCCTGAAGAAGCTGGGGATAGATGCCAGAGTCATCACCCCTTACCACAAGTGCATAAAGGACAAGTATAAGGACAAGGCGGAACATCTGTTTGACTTCACATGCCGTCTGGGATGGCGTCAGGCCTATGTGGGAATTGAGCGCATGGAGCTTGACGGAGTGACGATATATCTTGTGGACAATGAGCAGTATTACGGCGGAAAAATATATCTGGGCGGCGGAGAAGAAGGGGAGCAGTATTCATATTTCTGCCGCGCGGTACTGGATGCCATACCCAATCTGGGTTTTGATGTTGATGTTATACACTGCAACGACTGGCACACCGCCATGATGCCCATGCTGGCACATACCCAGTATAAGGGACAGAAGCAGGACAGGATAAAGTACCTCCTCACCATCCACAACATCGCGTTTCAGGGGAAATTCGGCTTTGACTATGTGAAAGATATGCTGGATGTGGGGCAGGAGTACTGCAGCGACGCGTATATCGAGCTGGGCGGCTGCGCCGACTATCTGAAGGCCGGCTGTGTTTTCGCCGACCGTATCAATACCGTATCTCCCAGTTATGCCATGGAGATCAGAACTCCGTATTACGGAGAAGGGCTTGAAGGCATTCTCAACGCCCGGGCAAAAGATCTCACCGGCATTATCAACGGTATAGACAAGACTGTTTTCAATCCCCGCACCGACAGCTGCCTGTCTGCAAAATATGACCGCGGCCATCTGGGCGGCAAGGCAAAGTGCAAGGCGGAGCTGCAGCAAACAATGGGACTGGAGGTACGGCCGGATGTGCCCCTCTTCGCCATGGTCACCCGTATGACAGAACAGAAGGGCTTTGAGCTTGTGTGCGCTATGCTCGACGATGTCATCAGCCATAACGATATGCAGTTCATGCTGCTGGGCACAGGGGATGAGGGCTTTGAGAACTTCATGCGCGGCGCGGAGGATCGCCATAAGGGCAAGGTCTGCGCCTATATCGGTTACAGCGAGGCTCTGAGCCATCTGGTATATGCCGCAAGCGACTTTTTCATCATGCCCTCCCGCTTTGAGCCCTGCGGACTGAGCCAGATGATCGCCATGCGCTACGGCTCCGTTCCCATAGTCCGGGAGACCGGCGGCCTGAGAGACACAGTTGTGCCCTATAACCGCTTTACCGGTGAGGGCAACGGCTTCTCCTTCCAGAACTTTGATGCCTGGGAGATGCGTGACGCGGTTAGAATGGCTCTGGATGCGTATAGACAGCCGGAGGTCATGCAGGGGCTCATTCAGAGGGCAATGAAGGCAGATTTCGGCTTTGAGCTGTCTGCCATAGAATACGCGAAGCATTACATATGGATGCTGTAAGTAAAATAAAGGTCTGGTTCGGCGGGAAATACCGGGAGGAGTGGACGGCGGACTATCATATGGCCGTCAGGTACTCCGACAGGAAATGTGTTGAGGCCGTCTATGACGGAGAAAAGTGGACAGCTGCGGGCGGAGACGAAAAGCTTTGCAGACAGCTTTCGTCCAAAAGCTGTCCGGAGCTGATGAGAACATATTTTGAGGCCGGGGCAAAGTGCTATGCCGCTGTGTGCCGATGCCTGAGCATGGGCATCGGGGCGGAGCGGCTCAACGAGTGCATAAAAGGGGAGCGCAACCCCCTTGCCGCGGCGGAGATCATGCGAATTCTCATGGATGACTGCGGCTACTCCATGGATATGGCCTACCAGACTGCGGCGGGCTGCTGCACCGACCTTTTCTCGACCGGGGTCGATGTGGACAGACTCAGAAAGTACCAGCCCAGGCTTGCCCATGTGGTGAGCCTGCTGCGTAAGCAGAATATCGCATCTCTGGCCTGCGAGTATGACGGGAGAGACCCGGAATACCGAAGTATACCCTATGCCGCCCGCTGCGGGGATGAAATAACCCTGTCTTTCCGCCGACTGGGCGGCAAGATAAAGAGGGCGGCTCTCCTTGTCTGGAGCGATGACAGACAGTGGGAGTTCACAATGGAGGAGCATGACAATGTCTATTCCTCCGCGATAAAGCTTCCGGCTGCGCCGGTGGCGCTGTGGTATGCCTTCTGTGTGGAGACAGAGAATGGGGAGAGGTATATCTGCCCCGACGATACCGGGTACAGGGGAAAGCTTTGCCAAAAGCAGGATGACGGATTTCGGCTGACCGTATATGACCGGGATTTTGAGACTCCGGCATGGTTTCGCAGCAGCATCATGTATCAGATATTTCCCGACCGCTTCGCACCGTCCCATGACGGCACGGCAGAGAGAGGAATAGAATACCACCGCTCACTGGGGCAGACGCCGGAGCTGCATCAGTCATGGGATGAGCCGGTGCGCTGGCAGCCCAGAGACTTTGAGGAGTCATACAGCCCCGATGACTTTTACGGCGGCACATTCAGAGGCATAGAGTCCCGTATTCCGTATCTGAAAGAGCTTGGGATAAGCTGTCTGTATCTCAATCCCATAGTAGAGGCCCGCTCCAACCACCGGTATGACACCTCGGACTATCATCGCCCGGACCCTGTTCTGGGCACCGCGGAGGACTTCAGACATTTGTGCCGGGAGGCGGAAAAGTCGGGCATAAGGATAATTCTCGACGGAGTGTATTCCCACACAGGGGCGGACAGCAGATATTTCGACCGTTACGGCAACTACAACGGAGGCGGAGCCTGCTCCGGACCCGATTCACCCTACTATCCCTGGTACAGCTTTAAGCATTTTCCCGATGACTACCGATGCTGGTGGGGCTTTAAGGATCTGCCGGAGGTCAACGAGCTTGACCCTGTCTGGCAGAATGATATTGTCTCCGGAGACGACAGCGTTGTGAAGCTCTGGCTGCGGGAGGGCGCTTCCGGGTGGAGGCTGGATGTGGCGGATGAGCTGCCCGACGAGGTGC
>JAZUJF010000217.1:0-5580 GCA_045642585.1 Candidatus Limivicinus sp. | reverse complement strand
ATCGTGGCCGATGACTATGTTGAGCTGGGCTTCGGTACCGGCGCTGTTAAGATGACACCCTGCCACGACCCCAACGACTACGAGGTCGGTCTTCGCCACGATCTGGAGATGATACAGGTCATTGACGAGGATGCCAAGATCATAAACGGCGGCAAGTACGACGGCATGGATCGCTATGAGTGCCGCAAGCAGATAGTTGCCGATCTGGAAGAGGCCGGATACCTTGTCAAGGTCGAGGCATACAGTCACAATGTGGGTTGCTGCTACCGCTGCGGTACCGTTGTGGAGCCTCTCACCAGCCCCCAGTGGTTCGTCAAGATGGCGCCTCTGGCAAAGGCCGCTATCGAGGTGGTCAAGGATGGGCGCATCAGGTTCGTGCCCGAGCGTTTTACAAAGACATACCTGAACTGGATGGAGAATGTCCACGACTGGTGCATCTCCCGTCAGCTTTGGTGGGGTCACCAGATACCCGCATGGTACTGTGAGGACTGCGGCCATATCACCGTTTCCAGACAGGACGCCACCGAGTGCGAGTGCTGCCACAGCAAAAAGATAAACCGCGACGAGGATGTTCTGGATACATGGTTCTCCTCCGCCCTGTGGCCTTTCTCCACCATGGGCTGGCCCGAAAAGACCGACGACCTTGATTTCTGGTATCCCACCTCTGTCATGGTGACCGGCTACGATATTATCTTCTTCTGGGTCGCAAGAATGATCTTCTCCGGCATGGAGCAGATGAAGGAGGAGCCGTTCAAGACCGTATTTATCCACGGTCTTGTCCGTGACAGTCTGGGTCGAAAGATGAGTAAATCTCTCGGCAACGGCATCGATCCTCTGGATATGGTTGACAAATACGGCGCCGATGCGCTGCGCTTCAACCTCATAACCGGCAACTCTCCCGGAAATGATATGCGATTCTATGTGGAGAAGTGCGAGGCAATGCGCAACTTCTGCAATAAGATCTGGAACGCCTCCCGCTTCGTGATGATGAATCTTACCATAGATAAGAACGAGCTGCCCGAGAAGCTGGAGATCGAGGACAAGTGGATCCTTTCCAAGCTCAACGATCTGACTAAGGAAGTCTGCGAGAACATGGACAGCTTCGAGCTGGGTGTTGCCGCGGGCAAAATATACGACTTCATCTGGGACAGCTACTGTGACTGGTATATCGAGCTCACAAAGCCCCGTCTCAACGGCGACAATGAGGAGCTGAAGCTCTCCGCTCAGAAGGTTCTGCTGTATGTTCTGGTAGAGATACTGAAGCTGCTGCACCCGTTCATGCCCTTCATCACCGAGGAGATCTGGCAGGCTCTGCCTCACGAGGGCGAGGCGCTCATGATCGAGAGCTATCCTGCTTTCGATGAGAAGCTCTCATTCCCGGCAGACGAAGTCAATTTTGAGATGGTCATGGCCGCAATAAAGGCAGTCCGCGCCCGCCGCAGCGAGATGAATGTTCCTCCCTCCAGGAAGGCGCATCTCATTATTGCCACCGACAAGAAGGCCGCCTTTGAGGCCGGCACCAGCTATATCTGCAAGCTGGCCTATGCAAGCGAAGTCAGCGTTGTTGACGCGGCACCCGCAGGCAGCGAGGGCATGGTCTCCGTCATCACCGATAACGCCCGTATGTTCATCCCTCTGGCCGAGCTTGTTGACCTTGAGAAGGAAAAGGCCCGCATCGGGAAGGAGCTTGCCAATGCCGAAAAGCAGCTTGCCGGACAAAATGCAAAGCTTGCAAACGAGAACTTCGTTTCCCGCGCACCGGAGGCAGTTGTCAATGCGGGGCGCGAGAAGAAGGCAAAGCTGGAGGCTCTTATAGAAAATCTGAAGCTCAGTCTTGAAAATCTGGGTAAGTAAGCCTTATGTGACATTATTCGCAAACTTAATATTTTACAATAACACCGCACTGAAACAGTGCGGTGTTATTATTTTTCGGAGGTAATGAAATGACAATAACTCCATTATATGAAGGCGGACAGCTGACCATGACACTCAGCGGAGAGCTGGACCATCATTCGGCCAAAACCGTGCTCTGTTCCATCGACGAATACCTTGATGAGTATATGCCCAGAGAATGTGTCCTTGACCTCTCCGGCGTGAACTTCATGGATTCATCCGGCATCGCCATTATGATACGCATGAATAAGCGAATGAAGATCATGGGCGGCAGAACAAGGGTCATTAATCCCTCAAAGCAGGCAATGCGTGTTATTGATGCCTCGGGACTTGAACGCATCCTGCCTGTTGACGGCTGCGGCTGCCTGAAGGAGGCGTAGTGTGAAAGTGCCTTTCACACTGATAATTAATACTCATCTTATCATTCCTTTGCTTCGCGTGATAGGATGCTGCGCTTTAATAACTATATATGCCGACGCGAAGCGGCGGAATGGATGATTATATGACTGAACAGAACTTTGTAAAGCTTGAGTTCCCCAGCAGGAGCTGCAACGAATCCTTTGCACGAACCGCGGCGGCGGCCTTTGCATCCCAGCTTGACCCTACTCTTGAGGAATTGGGTGACATCAAAACGGCGGTCTCTGAGGCCGTGACCAATTCCATAGTCCACGGCTATCCTGATACCGTAGGCAGAATATCCATGCGTATGCGTATTCTTGAAGGAAACATACTGGAAATATCAATAAAGGACTGGGGCAGAGGAATTGATGATCTGGATAAGGCCATGGAGCCTCTGTTCACCACCGGCGGAGACGACAGGAGCGGAATGGGCTTTACCATCATGGAATCCTTCACCGATAAGCTTCGTGTGCGCTCCTCTCCCGGAAAGGGCACTACCGTCATTATGCAGCGTTTTATCTGTCCAAGGATAAAGCTCAAATGAGGGATATAGCAAGAGATATTGAAAAGGTAAAGCATGGGAATAAGCAGGCGGCCGAGAAGCTGATAGAGGAAAACTCGGGACTGATATGGAGCATCGCAAGGCGATATTTCGGCCGGGGAACAGACCCGGAGGATCTGTATCAGCTGGGCTGCATCGGTTTTCTCAAGGCAGTTGAAGGGTTTGACTCCGGCTTCGGAACGCAGTTTTCAACATATGCTGTGCCGAAAATCGCAGGAGAGATCAGACGGTTTCTGCGGGATGACGGCACAGTAAAGGTCAGCCGCGGAATAAAAGAGCAGGCGGCAAAAATCCACGCGGAGCGGACTATGCTTGAACAGCGTCTGGGCCGTGAGCCCACTGTATCGGAGCTGTCAAAGGAGATGGGGATGACCCCTGAGGAGATCGCGTTCACCGAAACTGCCGCAGGGCCTGTGGAGAGCCTCCAGAAGGAGAGCGGTGATGACGGTTTTTCTCTGGAGCTTATTCTCGGTGACTATGAGGCCGAGGAAAAGATGCTCGAACAGATCGACCTGCGCCGTGCAATAGAGAGCCTCCCGAATAGGGAAAGGGAGGTGATCGCTCTGCGATACTACCACGGAATGACACAGCAGAACTGCGCCAAGGTGCTCCATGTTTCCCAGGTGCAGATCTCACGCCTTGAAAAAAGGGCTATCTCAATAATGCGAGAACAGCTGGAAACGCCCTGAGCTTGATCACTCAGGGCGTTAATCATAATAATCAGAAAACAGCGTTCATATCGACCTTGCCGGATATACCGTTAACGACGCCGTTGTCAGTGAACTGCCATATGTCGTATCTGCCGCTGAAGCTCGGCACAGCATTGAAGCTCGTGTAGCTTGCAAGCCATATCGTGTACTTGCTGAGAGATGCCAATTCCAGGTTGTACAGGAAGAAATTCTGTCCGGAATATACGCCTGTCCTGTATCCGGCGGAAGCCACAGTTTCACAGAAGGCATTGATTATCTCTGTTCTCTGGAGCTTGCCCAGCTTATCGGCGCGTCCGTTTGGATATTCACCTGACCACTCCACATCGATGAACACCGGGTAATCGAGACTTGTGCCGCCAAGGCGCTCAAGCACAAGGCTGGCTTCCTGAACGGCCTCCACGGAGTCGATGGCAGTGGAGTAGAAATAAACACCAACATTCAGTCCCGCCGCCTTCGCCTCCAGCAGATTCTGGCGGAAGCAGGTATCATCGTACATCAGGCCGCTTTCCCAGCCTCTTCCGCCCACGCGGATAATGGCAAAGTCTACACCCTGAGCCTTGACCGCGTGCCAGTTTATGCCCTCGTTGTAGAAGGATACATCTATTCCCAGAGACTTTGCGCAGACGCCGAACTGATTGAAATAATACATCTTGCCGTCAATGTTCTTGAGTCCCGTGACCGGCTTGCTGTCCTGGTTGTAGTAATATGTATTGCCGTCGATCTCCTGCCAGCCGACCTTTGCCGTGACAGCCTCGGTCTTAGGCACGGAGATGGAGATATATCTTGGATCGGGAGTGCCGTCGGGAGCAAATATCTCCACCGCGGTGTAATATCCCTTTGTTTTACCGTTAGGCTCATCGACCCAGCGCAGGCCGTATTCAGGAACACCGTTATTGTCCTCATCCACAGGAATAACATCACTCTCGGTACCGTCGGAGGCAAGGAGCAGATACCCGTTTTCTCCCGTGCTGAACGACACATCAAAGACCTGTTCTCCTTTGTCGTCATATACCGGGGTGAGGATGGTCATAAATCCGCTGTCCTCATCAACGCCGGTGGGAGTATCAATATATTCCGGTGCCTTTTCTTCGCCGGTTTCCTGGGTGATCTTGATCTCGCTCTGAGATATTTCGTCGCTGTCCACCACATCGACTATCTCGCTTATATCCTCTATCTGCTTATGCTCTACAACGGCGACTACTGTTCCTACCTCACTTATCGGAGCCTCAAATCCCTCGTGGGCATTCAGGGTAACTGTGTAGTCACCTGGCTCCAGATCGACCAGATAGCAGGTACCGTCTGTATCGGAACTGAATGTGTTTCTTTCGCCGTTAGGATATTCAAATGTAAGGCTGAATTTTTCGCCGCTGACAAGCTCGCCGTTCTCGTCCTTCACTCTCACATACAGATCCCGCTGAGTGGAGGTCAGATTGAGGCTGACTTTACGCCCAAGGCTGGGTGTTTCTGCGGGCGGAGTGGGAACAGGGAAGGGCGTGATGCTCGGCTTTACGGAAGGCACGGGCGCAGAGGAAGCGGCAATTACCTGTATTCCGTCAGACGGAGCCGCGGTTTCTATGGGATCAACAGTGCTCCGAACATAGTACATGATACGGGGTGACAGAATACCCGCAATAAGACAGAGCGTAATGCAGGGCAGCAGCACCAGCAGAATTCTCTGAAGCTTAGGGTCGCTGAAAGCCTTTTTAACTTTGCTTTTCTTCTTATTCATAAGGATTACCCCTGACAGATCTTCCTGTTAATGATAATGTTTGCATCGTAAAATGTCAATTTCAAAATATCTTCCATATGCCCCCCATTATATCAAGACTTGTGCAGGCATTGAAAATATGATATCATACGCCACATGACAGATGATTTCAGGAAAAAATACATAGAAGCCCGCAGAGAAGTCATCCTCTCTGATTTTTCCCATTTAAACGCCATGCAGAAGGAGGCAGTCATGGCAACAGAGGGGCCTCTTCTTATTCTTGCCGGAGCAGGCAGCGGCAAAACAAC
>JAZUJF010000216.1:0-9612 GCA_045642585.1 Candidatus Limivicinus sp. | reverse complement strand
GCCGTACTTCGTTAGCTTCCTTGACCATATATCTCCATTATGCTCTGCGTAAGCTGCCTTGTCCGGCGCATTTTTTCCTCGCAAATCTTTGTCTTCTTCTTATCAGTGCTTAGTATTACAATTATTGCACCTTTACCATTTTTTCTAAAATGCTGTTGCATAATGCCCCGAGTTTTGAATAATACTTTTCTGTTGCCCGTCTTGCAATTCTTCCAACTGTCAAATCAAAGAAAACAGAAAGAACAAGGGCGCAAATGAAAGTAACTAAAACCAATAACAGCACCCACCCCACGATATGATCGTATCCAAACCTTTCGCATATCAGTGCTGAAATCATAGGTCTATAATATTTTCTAATCAGCAAATTTTCATGAATAATATATATCAACAACGAGTATCCGCTTATACGATTGATCAATGAACTGCGCAGCTTTATCTTTCTGAACAGATTGAAAAGAGCGATAGCAATAACATATAGATAGAATCTCCTCACCCGCCAGCCATTAAGTAAGATGACAATGATTGAATTTTTGGTAAAGCCAAAAGTATTATACGCTACGCAAATCGCATACACTCCGGTACCTAAAAGCAAAAGTATCGCATTCATTTTCGTGCTGGACGAAAAATCAGGCAGATACATCTTCATATATGCAATTACGAAATATACTAATATCCATTTATCAATGGATAAACTTGGAATATAATTCGCCCATGCTGTTGTAAAGGATTCTACTACTACATCAAGGACGATAATATAAAGCACAAAAACCAGATGCTTTTTTTGAGGCAGCCTATCTATAACGGCATTGAGATACGGTACGATCGCAAGGAACAGACAATAATATGTAATATACCAGTTATTACAAAATGTTGATGGCAGGATACAGCGCAGAATCGTCGTTCCATTAATGTCCACAGTCTTTGTTAGCAGGACCGCAGCAAGAAAAACAACGGAAACTGCCCACACCTCCATAAGCAACGTCACAATTTTCTTCCCGTATCTCTTTTTGCTGTCAATCAAAAACCACGCTGAGCAAATGAAAAACACGCCATTCCCAAGAGTGCCAAATTGCTGAAACAGATAGAGAATGAACGATTGATCAGGATTTGAAAGAGAAAACTCCGCTAAATCAATAACATAACCGGACATTGAGCCGGAATTATTTGTCCAGGCCTGTGATATGTGAGAAATAATAATCAGAAATATAGCTATGATTTTCAGCAACTCTATTCCGGAGTTTCTTTCAAGTCTGCCGGAATTGCTTTCTGAAATACCCTCGATTCGTAATTTCAAGGTATCAGAAGTATTCTTTAATTCGATATCATTCATAGTTTATCCTCGCATCCTCAACTCTTCTGGATTATACGCCTGCGGAAGCCGAAGCTCCCGCAGATTTTTATTGAGGCACCACCGCATAATACGCCTGCGGTATCTGCTCTTGACGCATTATGCGGTGTTGCCTTAATTCCTGTTCCCGCCGGCGATGATCGGCGTATTGGCCGGAGCGGGGCTGGGAGAGGTGGACGGGATCTCAAGCTTCAGGTATTTATCCACAAGCTCGATAACGCTGTCATCCTTCAGGATTATGGATATCTCGATGCGCCGGTTCTGAGCCATGCCGTCCTCGGTATCGTTTGAGGCGACGGGGCGGGTCTCGCCGTATCCGGCGGCGCAGAAATAGGATGAATACTTCTGCAGCTCGGGTGTGGTCTGGTACATATAATTAAGCACGGAATTGGCTCTCTCGGTGCTGAGTACCTGATTTTCCCATTCCGTCCCCGTGAAATCGGTGTGACCGGAAATGACGATACTGTCCACATATTTTCGGTTGCTCTCGTCTGAGAGGAATGTGACAAAGGCGTTGGAGAGCTGCTTTATTACCTGAGCGCTGTCCGGCTTTACGGCTGAAGAGCCCAGATCGAAGAGGACGGAGTCTGAGAGAATAATATTGCCGTTGTCCCCTATGGAGACCTTGGAGTCGTCTCCCGTGACCTTAACGATGCTGTCTTTTATCTGCTGCAGCACGGACAGGCGGAACACAGCGATGGACTGCATCTGGTTTCTCATCTGCACGAGCTCTGTATTGGCGGCCGCCAGATACTTCTCCTGATCGCCGATAAGCTTCTGCTGGTCGGTAATGGTCTCGGTCTGTGATGCTATCTGAACGGCATATGCCTCAAGCTCATCCTGCTTCTTTTCCAGCTCACCTGTGAGCCCCTGAAGCTGACTGCGGACGGCCTTGACCTGACTTTCGGTGTCCAGAAGCTCCTGCTGAGTGGAGGCCAGCACCTCCTGAGTGTTCTGCAGATCGTTGCCTGTAATGAGATTCTGAATGTATGACAGGAGCATCAGGAAAAACAGGATAAGCGCAACGGCGCTCATCATGTCCGCGTATGACGGCCAGAAGCCCTGTTCACCGCCGGATTCATCGCTCCGGCGAAAGCTTTGCGCCCTTCTCATGAGCGACCGCTCCTCTCAATGACCCGTGTGACCTCCCGCAGAGATGCCACCACATCGCGTATGCTCACATCCATCCGTTCAACAGTACCCCGCAGGCTGTAGTTAAACTCGGAGAAGTCACGCACGCCGGAGTTGAAAGAATCCACAGTCCTGTTGAAGTCACCCAGCAGCTCCTTGGAGGCGAGGATGCTGCGCTTGAGATCGTTGGTGGTCTCCTTGAGAGTCTTGTCAACGCTGGAGGCGGAATCCTGCATGGCGTTTATCATGCGGGAGACAAGCTCGGCCTCGTCCGCGGGCTTTTCGGTGGGGAGAGTGGGCGCGACGGTATGGTCAAGCCACAGCTCCAGTCTGGTCTGCATCTTTTCCCGCTGAGCCTGCGGGGAGAACAATGAACGCAGCACGGTGAGGAGGATGGAGCAGGCGACACCTACAAGAGAGGTATAGAACGCCACTCCCATGCCGGACAGGGCGCTCATAAGTCCGCCTCCCACAGAGTCCAGAACAGAGAGCCACTCGGAGGTGTTGGAGAAGCTTATAAGCTCCGTGAGGGAGGAGACGGAAAGACTCAGGCCCAGGAATGTACCGAACAGGCCGAGGGTCACAAAAAGGCTCACGGCGTTATTGAGGAAGCGCTCACACAGCAGCATTCCGGACAGCTTGGTGTTGACGGCGTTTTCAATAATGGCCGGGGTATTGGTCTCCTTCCCGTATTTCTTGTAGGCATCGGCATAATCATTTACCGTAAAGCGGAGGAAATCATTGTCACGGTTCAGCTGTCCGCCTATCATACCCGCGAGACGCCTGTAGCGCAGATATGTGGTAAACAGCACCAGCACGGCCAGTGCGAAGAGAATGACTATCGCGATGATAACGACGGTGCCCGCCATGGGCATATTGCTCAGCTTGCTCATATCCTGTTCTCCTTTATCTTTGATATTGCAAAAAATATTATAGAATATCTGTTATTTTCTCTAATTCGACGATAAGGCTGCCGAAAAGTTCCAGTGCGGAGCTGATGGGCGCGGGAGAGGCCATATCCACACCGGCAAGGCGCAGAAGAGAGATGGGATCGGTGCTGCAGCCGCCGGAGAGGAACTTCCTGTAATCCTTAACGGCGCTCTCGCCCTCGGAGAGTATGCGCTTTGCGATGGCGACCGCGGCGGAGAAGCCGGTGGCATACTGGAACACATAGTAGTTGTAAAAGAAGTGGGGTATTCTGGCCCATTCCAGCGCAATGGCGTCGTCTGAGATCATATCAGGGCCGAAGTACAGCTTGTTCAGAGCCAGATACTTTTCGCACAGAGCGTCGGCGGTGAGGGTCTCGCCCCGTTCTGCCATGTGTCCCATCTCCAGCTCAAACTCCGCAAACATTGTCTGTCTGTAAACGGTTGCCTTGAACTCATCGAGGAAATGGTTTATAAGGTATGCCCGCTCAACAGGCTCGTCGGTCTTTGAAAGCAGATGCTCCATCAGCAGTATCTCGTTGCAGGTGGAGGCGACCTCGGCCACGAATATTACATAGTCGCTGGTGCAGACGGGCTGATTTTCGCAGGAATAGTAGCTGTGGAGGGCATGACCCATCTCGTGGGCGATGGTAAACATACAGTCCAGGGTGTCCTTGTGGTTGAGAAGGACATAAGGATGGGGACGGGAGGAGCCGGAGGAATACGCCCCGCTGCGCTTGCCCTGATTTTCATAAACATCTATCCAGCGCTCACTGAAGCCCTTTTTCAGAAGCTCCACATAGTCATCGCCAAGTACCGCCAGAGCTTCAAGCACGGTTTTCTTAGCCTCGTCATAGCTGATCTTAACGGCGGCATCCTTGACGATGGGGGTCTGCACATCGTACATATGAAGCTCCGGAAGCCCCATGACCTTCTTGCGAAGAGCCACATAACGGTACATCTTATCCATATTGTCATGGACGGTCGAGATGAGATTCATATATACCTCGACCGGCACCTCGTTGCGGGAGAGAGAGGCGGTGAGAGTGTCGGGGTATTTCCTCATCCGGGAGAAGAAGACCAGCTGCCTGAACTGGGCGTCAAGGACAGCGGCGACCGTATTCTTATACTCACCGTAACGGCTGTACAGAGCGTCAAAGGAGTTCCTGCGCAGGACTCTGTCGGGACTGCGCTGGAGAGGTACATAGGTACCGGCGCTGAGCGGGTGCTTTTTCCCCGTGGAATCTTCCGCATCCGGGAATTTCAGATCGGCATTCCGGAACGCGCTTCCGATATTCTCCGGCCCCTCGGCCACCTCACCGGCAGCGGCGAGTATCTTCTCCTCGGCGGGCGAGAGAATGTGCCCGGCACGGAGGCGAATTTTCGTCAGAGGGCGGCGGTATGTCTCCAATTCGCCGCAGGATGAATAAAAGCCGTTCAGAACATCCTCGGAGATCGCGAGTATTTCAGGTGTGGCAAAGGAGTCCGCGCCGGACACCTCGACCCAGCGGCCCATAGCCTTTCCCCGCATATCCGTGTATCTGGCGTTGCCGGTATCCACATCGCTGGCGCATGAGGCGTAGCCGTAGAGCTTCTCCATGCGGACAGAGACCTCATCGGAGTATTTCAGATAGCTCAGCAGTATATCCGCGCTCTCACCGAGCCTGCCTCTGAATTTCTCCAGAGCGGGAGCGATCTCGGCTGTCCTTTCGTATTCCTCAAACCATGCCTCGTCCGTAGGGAAAATATCCCTCAGATCCCATGTATACTGCTCCTCCGCCTCGGAGCGGGTGGGTATGCGCTGCTCGTCCATATCTGCCTCCTGAAAAACGATCATATTCATATCTGTATTTTACCATATTATTCCCCCGCAAGCAATTATATGAGTGCATCCGGCATATTCTTTTACCTTTTAGTCACAATTTGCGCAGAGGAGCGGGTATATGCTCCTTGACGCACGGTTGAAAAAAGTATAGAATACGGTTCATCAGATCATCAGAAACAAAGCAGGTAATGAACAATGCTCAGTTTGCGAAAGCATAAAAAATCTCTTGAGATCACATGCTATGTTGTCGGCGCCGGTGCGTTTGGCGTGTTTTTCCGTTGGCTGCAGGTGATGCTGGCCTTTGACGAATCCGGCCTGTCGGAAAAGAGCGCCTTCAATGTACTTGTTCCGGCGGTCATCCTCGCCGCCGCCTGGATGTTCGGCCGCTTCATAAAGCAGTTTGAGAAAAAGAAGCTCATTGTGCCGGAGGAATTCTGCGAGGCTCTGTTCAACCCGGGCAAGCTCTTTACCGCTGTGCGCTGGATACTGGGGATGCTCATGAGCCTTGGCGGTGTCGTCATCATAGCCACTACCGAGACCGACAAAAATGTGGAAATGCTCCGTGTTCTGGCGCTGTTTGCGATCCTTTCCGGGGTGAGCTTCCCGCTGCTGCTGGATGAGGCAAACTATGAGAAGGTGGAGCATCAGTTCCTTATCCGGCTCTATTCCGTTATGCCTATTATTCTTTTCTCCTTCTGGCTGGTGGTATGCTATAAGGAGAACGCGTACAACAGCGTGGCCTGGAGCTATGTGATGGAGATGGCCGCCATCATTGCCGCGATCATAGGGTTTTTCCGGATGGCAGGCTTTGCATACGGTGTGGTGGACAGTCGAAAGTGCTATATGGCAATAATGCTGGGCGCCCAGATGTGCATCATGACCCTTGCCGATGAGCGTAATATCGGCGAGCAGCTTGTGTTCCTTGCCGCCGGCCTGATGCTTGCCATGTACAACTGGATACTCATTTTCAACATGAGAAAGAAGAAAGCGGACCCCAACGAAGAGGAAATACCTCAGGACGACGGCTTTGAGTATCTGGGCTGATGCTTATACCGTTCCCCGATAAAAAGCCGGCTTTGGCCATGCCTGAAAAAATAAGCACGCCGTGACAGCTACGGCGTGCTTTTTTGCGGTATCAAAGCGCCTGCACCTGAGCAAGCCTCCTGTTTTTATAATCGGGATCATCGGTTATCTCGCGCAGGATCTTTATCTCCCCGGGCAGGACGGGGCTTTCTGAGCTTGCCCCGTTTACAAAGAGTATTGCCTTATCCTCGGAGAAGGGGTACACATCTATATCAAGCCTCTTGTCCCCGTAGGCGAAGCGGTGCTTTGTCTTTCTCACCGTATGCAGGGAGGTGTCACCCTCCATCAGATAGGCCACATATTCCTTTTCGGAGATATGGCGCTCTGTCACCCAGCGGGTACCGTCCTCGCCGATACGCTTCTCGGTGTAGAAATAAAGGTAATTCCTGCCATTCTTCTGCTGACGCACACGGCGCTCAATATTCTGGTTGTTGGAGGACAGATATGTCTGCATCATATCCATGTCCAGCGCATTGTATTTCTCTCTGATAACAGCCAGATCGGGCATTTCGATCAGGTATTTGCGCTTGCCCGGCTCCGGCGCGCTCTGACCCACCAGACGGTAGATCTGAGCCATGGAGCGATTGATCTTATCCTCAAAGTCAACGGAGTTGTCGATTATATATCTGGCGGGGTGAGCGCTCCATGCTCTCAAAGTCAGGTCGTCTTTCTCGCGGGCCATCTCCACCGTCTCATATCTGGCCTCATTGCCGAAGTTGTAGGCATATTCGGCGCCCTTTGCGCAGGTGACAAGGTGGATGACGGCATCATACCCGGAGAGTATCTCCTCCTCGGTCTTGCCGAAGTAAGCCAGAGTCTCGGTGAACTGCTCGTCGGTGATATATGCCTTATCGTCAAAAACTCCCCGATCGTAGATTATCAGCACCTTGTCCTCGGGCACCATTTCAGCCGCCCACAGAGCCAGCTTCTCCTTGTGGAGCTGATCGGAGATGACCAGATACTGAAAGTCCTCCATGGAAACACAGTTGCCGAAGGGACGGATACCGAAGCCGCTTATCAGATCTGTCGCGGTCTCGGGAATGGTGATGACACGCCATCCGTCTTCTGCCTTGAACTCTTTGAGAATGCGGCTGATGAGCGTGGTCTTGCCGGCGGCGGGGCCACCGGTGAGAACGATCCTTGTAATACTTTTGGTCATACCTTATCCCCTTAGTATTATTAATGCTGTTTTCTTGATTAAAGTCGATAATATAAGCCGATTTCATTATAGCAGGCATTGTTATTTTAACATTGGCAGGAAAATATTTCAACAGTTTATACTAATCACTGGTAGAGATCCGACAATCTTTGCGGTAAAAATTGTGCCGTACTTCGTTAGCTTCCTTGACCATATATCTCCATTATGCTCTGCGTAAGCTGCCTTGTCCGGCGCATTTTTTCCTCGCAAATCTTTGTCTTCTTCTTATCAGTGCTTAGTATCAGATCACTCTGCCCCGGTTGTCATCCTTTAATATGGCCTGCAGACGGTACTGATAAGAGGGGGTGTCCGTGGACAGATTGTTCAGAACGGCGCTCAGACGCTCTGCCGGGGTCAGCTCTATTTTCAGTCTGTTTATGTATTCCTCCCGTTTGTCCTCCTCATAAGCCGACTGCAAATATTTTCTCAGTAGCCCCGTGATACATTCCTCCTTGCCCATCAGCTCCGCCGTGAGCCTGTCTGAGGAATAGCACATGATCCGGCTGTACAGATTTTTCACAGGTGGGAGCCATCTGGCAACAACTGTGGCGATCAGGATAGGATAGTCATAGTGGCGATAGGCAATATCCGCCAGATCGTGCACGATATCAAATCTCGTAATGCTGTCGTCGTAGCCGATGTTGTAGAGGTCCATACGAAGATAGCGGTTGCTTTTGATCCTGATCCCCGTATCCTCGAGATTTCCCGTGTCCGTTGCAAGCAGCAGCCGGGGAATATTTTTGATGCCGAGCCTTTCGCAGTGCTGCCGATATTCCGCAAAGATCTCGGGACAGAAGTCTTCTTCCACCGGTATGTCGTTCACCATAGCTATCCCGGCGTTTTTGAACAGCTCCCATGTCAGCTTCAACACAAGAATGATCACAATGACGATCAGCAGATACTTTCCGCATTTTACCGCAAAGCTGATCTCCTCCTCACCGTACTCCAGCCGGTTCATCAGGAAATCCTCTGCCCACGAATTTTCCTGGCCGACGGATCTGACCAGGAATACGACCAGTACCACAAACAGGACGGTCAGCAGGACCGCGCCGATCGTGAACGGTATCTCCGCCCTGTGGCGGCATTTTTTCAGAAGCTCTTTCTGTTCTTTTGTTTTCATTGATTTCTCCCTGCGGTGTTATTCTATTATGACTGATAAACTTTCTTTCCTTCAAAATACACTTCTGATATTCCGGTATTGTGAATGGTTCTTAACTGTTCGCCCTCATAGTCCAGGAAATTGGTATCAAGGATCACAAAGTCAGCATTCTTACCGGTCTTGATCGATCCGCACTTATCTTCGATCCCAAGCTGTTTCGCGCCGTTGATCGTCATGCAGTCAAGTGCCTGTCTGACACTCACTAATTCCGATGGGTTGAATGGGCGGAAGTCCTGTCCCGGCTCGATACCCGTTACAGCCACTTCGATAATATTAACTATATTACCTTCAAAAGCCTCAGAGCACGGAGCATCGGTCGATGATGTGACATTAATGCCGGCTTCTATTAAAGATTTCATCGGGTAGCCGGTTTCATAGATCCCTTTCGGAAGACCCGCATTCATAGGCGCAATGTACTCGCCGTATTCGACATCGTCTTTCGGGAGAGTGTCGTTGTGCCAATCCAGGTTTTCAGCGATACCGATCCCGTTTTCTGCGCATCTTACGATATCTTCCTTCGTGATATTTCTCACGTGCGCTAATGAATTCGGTGTCTTTTGCCCCAATACCGCATTCGCATTTACGTATGCGTCGATAACAGCCCGGCAAGCGCCGTCGCCGAACGTATGCGTATGAACCGGAAGCCCCATGGAATTGGCATATAAAACAATGGTTTTTAACTCCTCAGGCGACCAGATGATATTGCCGTGCTCTTTGCCGGGAGCAGCATTCGGATATTCATCAATAAGCCATCCGGACATTGCCTCGGTAACGCCGTCCGCAAACAGCTTCAGATTGCGGGGATCGAAGTGCTCGGAAGCATACGCATCCGACAGTTCGTTGATATGATCGATTTTCTCTTTATATGGTACGGCATCATAGCTTCGCAGGGTATGCGTCGATACCATGTTCATGCCCAATTCACCGGCTTCATCCAGTTCT
>JAZUJF010000215.1:0-2709 GCA_045642585.1 Candidatus Limivicinus sp. | reverse complement strand
TATAGTCATAAACCGGGCAGGACACAGCCCTGCCGTTTTTCAGGTCGCTTACAGTCTGAATGAGCAGATCGGTGTCAAAGGCGTCGGGATGATCGTAATTCAGCTTTGCGCGCTCATCGTAGCTCATATAATGATGGGCCTTGTAGTAGTTGTCGTGATGAATAACGGCTACATCATCTCCGAAGAGCTGCAAGAGCTTTCGGGTGATGGTAGTCTTGCCGCTGCCTGATCCGCCGGCAATGCCTATGACCATGACATTATCCATGAGGGGAGCCTCCCTTGTTTTTGTTTCTTTTTTTATAATAACATATCTTGACGCAGACTTCAATTTGACTTTTTCCGAATATGATATATAATTATCGCGAACTTATAATTATTAATACAGGAGGCAATAATATGGCCACTCCCCATAATGAAGCAAGCAAAGGTCAGTTCGCAAAGACCGTTCTTATGCCCGGTGATCCCCTGAGAGCAAAGTTCATTGCCGAGAATTTCCTCACCGATCCCGAACTTGTGAACAATATCCGCGGAGTACAGGGCTACACCGGCACATGGAAGGGCGTTCCTGTGTCTGTCATGGCCTCCGGCATGGGCATCCCCTCTATCGGTATCTATTCATGGGAGCTCTATAACGAGTACGGTGTGGAGAATATAATCCGTATAGGCTCCGCGGGCTCTATTCAGGAGAGCATTAACCTCATGGATGTTGTCATCGCTCAGGGCGCCTGCACAAATTCCAACTACATTGACGCCTTCGGGCTTCCCGGGACCTTCTGCCCCATTGCCGACTATACTCTTCTGAGCAACGCTGTGGAGGCGGCAAAGGAAATGGACGCCAATGTTCGGGTGGGCAATGTGTACTCCTGCGACAACTTCTACACCCCCGACGGAATTGACATCAACTCCCCATGGATAAAGATGGGCGTTATGGCCGTTGAGATGGAGTCTGCCGGACTCTATGCGAACGCGGCTCTGGCCGGAAAGCGCGCCCTGTGCATCTGCACCGTTACAGATCACATACTCAGAGGCGAGCGGCTTGCCGCAGACGAGAGACGCAGCTCTCTGTCCCGCATGATCGAGATCGCCCTCAACACCGCTGTCAGGATGGATGCCCTCAAATAATAATTTCTGACCCGTCAGCACTTGGCATTACAACCGATATAACCGAAAGCCCTCCCGAAATCAATGATCGGGAGGGCTTCATTTTTATCCTTGTGCTCTGAGCCGAGCCATAAAGGTATTCAGCTCCTTATATATGCGCTCCGGGTCTTCGCCGATGAAGAACTCTCCGTTCTCATACAGCACTCTGCCGTTGACCATGGTCATTCGTACACAGTCCTTGGAGCCGGAATAAACCAGATTACATGGGATATTGTTCATAGGCTGCATGGAGGGGCGGTGCATATCGATAACTATCAGGTCGGCCTTCTTGCCTACGGCCAGATCATCGCAGTCATCGAGTCCCATACATCTGGCGCCGCCCACACAGGCCATCTCCAGTATTCTTCCGGCCTGACCTGCCGCCGCATCATCACGGGAATATTTCTGCAGGACGCTTGCCAGATACATTTCACGGAACATATCCAGAGCATTGTTGCTGGAGGAGCCGTCGGTGCCTATTGCCATCGGGATCCCGGCATCCAGAAGTCTGTCCACCGGGCATATGCCGCTGGCAAGCTTCAGATTGGAGCAGGGGTTCGTGATGGCCCAGAGCTTTTTCCTCGCGAACAGCTCTATGTCCTCATCGCTCATCCATACGCAGTGAAATCCGCCGCCGCCGTAATTGAAGTAGCCCAGAGAGTCCATAAACCGGGGAGGAGTCATGCCGTAGCGCTCTATGCAGCCCTCCACCTCTGCCTTTGTCTCGCTGAGATGGAGGAAGCAGGGGGCCTTGTATTTTTCCAGCAGACCCGCCATGTACTCAAGCCGCTTGCCGTGGGTGGTGTACTCGGCGTGGATGCCGAGCCGGTAGCTTATGAGCTCATGATAGCCGTTGTACTGGAGGAAGCAGCGCTCAATGTCCGTCTCGTCCCTGTCGTAGTCGTTCATGGCAGAGCATATAACGGTACGGAAGCCGGACTCGATATTGGCCTTGACATAGGTGTCGGTATAGCAGTACAGGTCAAAGGCGGAGGTAATGCCCGATGTCAGGTACTCCATTATCGCAAGCTTTGCCGACCAGTGAACTATATCGTCATTGAGCTTTGCCTCCGCGGGCAGGATCTTGTCGAAAAGCCACTCCTGCAGAGGGAGATCCTCGGCATAGGAGCGCAGCAGCGTCATGGGGGAATGGGTATGAGCATCCTTCAGTCCGGGCATCACCAGATCGCCCTTCAGGTCGATCTGCCGTTCAAATACGGGCATTTCATCCTTCCGGGGGCCCACATATACGATCCGGTTGCCGTCAGTCCAGACCTCGTCATCCGTCACCTTTATGCCGCCGCCGAAGGACAGGGCGCGGCCGTTATAAAATCTTATCATAGCAAATTACCCTAATTTTAAACACATCTCGTCATGGGCAAGCATCTCCACCTCATCGTCAAGAGGGGAAAGGACGACATTGCCGTATTTTCTGTCCAGCGCCGTCTGCAGCAGCAGGTCGCAGAACTGTGGATTTTTCGGGAGCATGGGGCCGTGGCTGTATGTGCCGAAGACATTCCTGTAATGGGCGCCCTCGGTGCCGTCCTCGCCGTTGTTGCCGAAGCCCTT
>JAZUJF010000214.1:0-3762 GCA_045642585.1 Candidatus Limivicinus sp. | reverse complement strand
GGCTCCTGCACCTTCTGCGCCACCTGCGCCGACTTCTGCCACGAAAAGGCTATCGAGCTGACCGGCGACTACCATATGGTAGCCACCAGGGAGGAGGATCTGCTTGTTACCGGCTCCTTCATCAAGAAGCCCATCAAGAAGAAGGCCCCCGCACCGGCTCCCGCAAAGCCCGCCGGGGAAAAGAAGGAAGCCGCTCCCGTCTGCGCCGCGGCCGAGGCTGCTCCCACGGCTGAGGTCAAGCCCCGTGACGACGGTAAGCCGGTTCAGGATCCCGCCAAGTGCGTTTACTGCACCATCTGCGCCAGAAAGTGCCCTGCCGGCGCTCTGGAAGTGAACCGGGCAGAAAAGACCTGGACTCTTGACGAGGACAAGTGTGTTGCCTGCGGCACCTGCTGCGAGGCCTGCCCCAAGAACGCAATAATTATGTAAACCAAATATAACCAGGAACAGGAATCGGACTTTTGTATCCGGTTCCTGTTTTTTTGTTTATGTGGGCTGTTCCGTTACAAAACAGTATAATACTATCCGCCGGAATACAGTACATGGTTTTGCGTGGGGATAGTATTAGTGTGTACTGATAGATGCTATATAATATCATCAAAAAATGCGAAAAAATTATCAAAATTGGATAAACTGACAATATTTTGACAGGATCGTTATTATTTTATCGGGGTTTTTCGTTGTTTTTTACCAACAGGTTATGGACAAACCCTGTCGTAATATGATAGAATGACCCCATGCTGTAAGGAAAAAACTCTATTCGAGGTGAAGCGTTATGTCCCATACTTTCAAAGGCGGCGTGCATCCCAACTATATGAAGGCTCCTCAGGTGCCTGTCAATGTTGTGACACCGCCTAATCAGGTCATCATCCCCATGATACAGCACATCAGCGCTCCCTGTAAGCCTCTTGTCCAGAAGGGCGACCATGTGAATATGTATCAGAAGATCGGTGAAAGCCCCGCTCCTGTCTCCGCCCCTGTCCACGCCTCTGTTTCCGGGACAGTTGTGGCGGTTGAGCCCAGACACCATCCTCTCGGCGACATGATAATGTCTGTTGTTATCGAAAATGACTATCAGGACACTCCCGAGCTTCTTCCTCCTCTTACCGAGGAGCAGATGAAGAATCCCGAGGCCATTCTTGAGCGACTGCGTGAGGCCGGGATCGTCGGTATGGGCGGCGCAATGTTCCCGACCGCGGTCAAGATACGCGGCGGCATCGGCAAGGTAGACAAGCTCATTATCAACGGTGCTGAGTGTGAGCCCTACCTCAACGGCGACCATCTCACAATGCTCAACTTCCCCACCCAGCTTATGAAGGGCATAGAGCTTGTGCGTGTTGCCAGCGGCGTTGAGACGGCATATTACGGCATTGAGAAGAACAAGCAGGATGCCATTGATCTCCTCACCTCCATGCACCCGGAGAAGTACGGTATAGAGATCGTGCCCGAAAATGTCAAGTACCCTCAGGGCGGTGAAAAGATGCAGGTCAAGGCTGTCACAGGCCGTGAGGTCAAACCCGGCGGACTGCCCTCCGGAGTGGGATGCAATGTTGTGTCCACCCGTACCTGCTACGCCGTCTATCAGGCCTGCTATGAGGGAAAGCCCTGTATCGAGCGTATCGTCACTCTGGGCGGCAGCGCACTGAATGGCCCCGCAAACGCCCTTACCAGAGTCGGCACGCCTCTCGGCTACCTGGCCGAGCAATGCGGCGGCTTTGCGAAGACTCCCCGCAAGGTAGTTCTGGGCGGACCCATGATGGGCATCTGCGCTACGAGCCTTGACGCTCCTACCGTCAAGGGTACGGCAGGCGTTCTGTACTTCACCGAAGAGGAGGACAGAAATGTTGACGAGCCCACATGTATCCGCTGCGGCAAGTGCATCACCGTCTGCCCCATGAATCTGGAGCCGGTGTTCATGTATATGTACTACACCAAGAACGATTATGATAATCTCCAGAAATACCATGTGACCGACTGCTTCGAGTGCGGCAGCTGTGCATTCAACTGCCCTGCAAGAATGCCTCTGACCCACGCCTTCAAGACCGCCAAGATCAAGCTTCAGGTCAAGGCTATGAAGGACAAGGCAAAAGCTGAGGCCGAGGCAGCGGCAAAGGAGGCCCGGAAATGAGCGAAAACCAGAATAAAGAAAAGATCATACTTGATGTGGCCTATCAGCCTCAGGTGAGGATCAAGACCGATACCAGGCGCCTGATGCTGAATGTGATAATCGCTCTGCTGCCCGCAGTTGCAGTCGCGCTCTGGCAGTTCGGCACAAAGCCCCTGCCGGTAATTGCCGCATCTATCGCATCCGCGGTATTTTATGAGTGGCTTTATCGCCGCCTGATGAAGAAGACCACCAGCGTCGGAGATCTGTCCGCCGTTGTCACCGGACTTCTGCTGGCTCTGGTTCTGCCGCCTCAGGCTCCGTGGTGGCTGCCTCTGGTCGGGAACCTCTTTGCCATTGTTGTGGTAAAGCAGCTTTACGGCGGCATAGGCAAGAACTTCCTCAACCCCGCTCTGGCGGGACGCGCGTTCCTCCTTGCATCCTACGCCGCAATAATGGGTTCCTTCTGTGTTCCCCAGTCTCTGAGCGGTGTCGTTGATGCGGTCACAATGGCAACTCCTCTCTCCTATATGAAGACGGGGGCCGCTCTTCCCGCCTACTTCACATCGGAGAGTATGTTCCTTGGCATGATGCCCGGCTGTATCGGTGAAGTCAGTGCTCTGGCTCTGCTTATCGGCGGCGTGTACCTTATCATCCGCAAGGTCATCTCCTGGCGTATCCCCGTGTCCTTTATCGGCACGGTGGCTCTTGTCACTCTGATCTGCGGCAAGGAGGGCTACTCCAATGTGGACTTCATGATGGCAAGCGTTCTCTCCGGCGGACTGTTCCTGGGCGCGTTCTTCATGGCTACCGACTACGCCACCAGCCCCGTAACTCTCAACGGCCAGCTCCTCTATGGCGTGGGCTGTGGTCTGCTGACTGTCCTCATCCGCTACTTCGGCGGATTCCCCGAGGGCGTCTCCTACGCTATCCTGATAATGAACCTCTGCACCTGGGCTATTGACAAGGCATTCCACCGTCACCAGTTCGGTGTGTCCAAGGAGGACATTGCCGCCGCCAAGGCCGCAAAGAAAGCAGCAAAGGGGGCAGCAAAATGAATAAGATCTTAAAGCTTACAATAGTTCTGTTTCTTGTCTGCGCCGTGGTCGCCGGTGTTCTGGGCGGAGTGAACGAGCTGACCAAGGACACCATCGCCGAGCAGCAGCGCCTCAAGACCGAAAAGGCCTATGCCGAGGTCCTGAAATCCGTGGGCTATGAGGATGTGGAATTTGACATGGAGGCTATGCCGGATATCGATAGCATCAGCATATGCACCGGCGGCGAGGGCTATGTGGTAATGACTACCTTCTCCGGCGCACAGGGCAGCATCACCATGGCGGTCGGCGTCGATAACGATGATAGGTGCACCGGCATCTCCATCATAAAGCACTCCGAGACCTCCGGTCTGGGTGCAAATGCAGCAAGCACCGCTGAGGTCGGTGTGATATTCCGTGAGCAGTTTATCGGCCAGGGCGAGGACATCGCCCTCAAAAAGGCCGGCGGCGAGATCGATGCACTCTCCGGTGCAACCATTACCTCCACCGCTGTCACAAATGCAGTCGCGGCAGCTATTGAGGCTGTCAAATCTTTGGGTTAAGGAGGAGAGGCAATGAATATCAAATCTCAGTTTAAAGAAGGCCTTATCACCAATAACCCCG
>JAZUJF010000213.1:0-13459 GCA_045642585.1 Candidatus Limivicinus sp. | reverse complement strand
CCCGTTTTCTTTCGTCATCATCCGTCCTGCACCTCTCTCTGTGCCTATTATACCATAAAAATACCCCTCATAAAGCTTTTTCTCTCTATGAGGGGTACTTTGTCTACAGTCTGAAACGGAGTCGGTAATGACTCCGTTTTTTGATATTATACTTCACGATGCAAGCCGCCTCATCTGCCCGTTTTGGTAAACTTCCCAAAAAAGTAACCTTATTGCCATAAACATCTCGATCATTAATCTATAATTATAGCTTTTGATCGTCATCTGACGGAATATATTCCATGATTTTATCCACAGAGCAATTAAGGATGCGGCATAGATCGTTCACTGTTGTACTGTTTATAGGCTTGTTTTTTCTCAATTTGTCAATCGTTGAACTAGATATATGATATTTATTTATCAGTGTGTAAGTGGATTCTTTTGACTGATTTAATGTTAACCAAAACGGCGAATAAACGATCAATGACTCACCCCCCTGCTTTTTGATAGTTTATTTTATGCTTTTCATCTTGACTATAGTCGTTAAAGAGACTATAATCGGGGTGACCAACATATAGAATAGGGGGATAAATACAATGAGCTGCCCGCACTACACCTTCAAGGATGGCGATTATCACTGCAACAAAACCGACAAGGATGTCAACTCTGATGTCTATTACAAGTATTGCCGCAAGTACGACTATGACAGTTGCCCCATATATAAAGAGCCGGATTCCTCCGGCGGTTGTTTCCTTACTTCCGCCTGTGTAGAGGCAAAGGGGCTTCCGGATAATTGCCGTGAGCTGACTGTTCTGCGAAATTTCAGAGAGAACTATCTTCGCGTTCAGCCGGAGGGCGAAAACGAAATCCGGGAATACTATTTTGTCGCACCGCAGATCGTTTCCGCAGTCAAGCAGAAAGCTGAGTCTCTCCGCATCTTTGAGAGCATTTATGAGGAGTGCGTTAAGCCTTGCGTGGAAATGATTGAGGCGGGCAAAAACGAGGATGCGCACGCTCTTTATCGTCACACGGTAAAGAAGCTCCAAGAACAGTATCTAATGTAAATACGAGGAGAATAAACATATGTGGTTCATAATTATTGTTGCGGTTATCATACTAATTATTTGTCTCATGAAAAAAGGCAACAGCGGTTCAACAAGTAACATGGCAGAAACGCAAGTCAATGAAATGGTCGTGTCACTGGTAAAAGTTGTCGTGAATAAAATTGCACCGAGATACCCATGGGGGGGGAACATATTTGTGGCGGATAAATATGTAGACCTGACATTTTGGGATTACAGCAATGATATGAATGAATTAAAGGATGCAATAGAAGGCGTGGTGCACCCTGGATTGGACCCTGTAAAATATTTCAATCTAACTGATGAAGAAATTAGCTCGCTCAGATTATTATTAAAGGACGAAGGACGAGACGGGAAGATCCTGATAACAGGACAGCACTGCGGGAAAAGCACCATAGATGCAGTCAGAAGTATTGTTACCAACCTTCCAGATGGATTAAAGGATTATAGATTCGGGATTGGTACAGATACATCGGAGTCTATTTCTTGGTGGTGGGATTATTAATATCAGTCTTATAGTAAATCCCCATGCGCATTAATGCTCAACACAATAAATGATAGTTGAGTGCGCATGGGGATTTAGCATATTACTGTTATTTTTCGCGGTCTTACGACCCCCGGTTTGCTTCAAAAGTAATAAGCCTTCCCCTTCCGCAGAAGGGGAAGGGGGACCGCTTGCGGTGGATGAGGTTCTGCGCCCGCAGGCGCATTTTTGACATTGCGCAATGTCCGACATTTTTAACGGGAGACCTCATCCGTCACGGGCGGACGCTGTAATATTGTAATGGTCGTACTTTTTCGGCCGCCGCCCGTGCCACCTTCTCCAAAGAAGAAGGTTTAGATGGTGCATAATCAACCAAATTAATTGTACTGATAAACAAAAGGTTTAATCAAAAATGGTATTACACTATTATTTCCCGCTACTTCCCAGCCTGCCTGCGCCGCGCTGAGACTCCATCGCCAGGATCTCCTCCGGCTTCATTTCCATGATCTCCACCTTTGGGATATGGCGCACATTGAACTGGCACACGGCCTTGCAGTATGGCACAAGCACCCTGTCCTCACAGCGCATCACATCGGTGACAGCCTTGGTGATATGTACCGGAACAGGGTTTCCGTTGTACATGGCGGCAAACCACTCTCCGCGGTAGCCGCTGTCAACCACTCCGGCCTGAACGATGCCGCACCACTTTGTGTTGCTGCCCCGTTCCTCAAACCTGACGCCCAGAGTTTCATCAAAGGCCGAGATGATGCCGGTAGGCACATATGCGGTGGAAAACGGCGGAATTACCATTTCCTCCTCATCGAAGCAGGCGTACAGGTCATAGTCTGAGTCCTCGTCACGCTTGGAGGGGATCACAGCGCCCTCCCGGAGCTTTGCAAACATTATTTTATCCATAGTCTACCTCACATCTTTCCGGCTAAGAAGTCGCTTATTCTGTCCAGCAGCCTCGATTGGGGCTTGCTTTGGACATATACCTCATCCCGGGGCTCTTTATTCTGCTCATTTTTCCGCCCGCAGTTGGGGCATACCCCGTTTTCGGAGGTGACGGACTCCACTCCGCAGTATATACACATCATGGGCGTTAACTCCTGCTTTTCCGATACTTTTCAGAGATTATATCATCCCGTCCCTTAATGGGCAAGTATCATATCTCCTCCAGCTCCCGCAGCTCCCGGATTATCTCCGTCTGGCGCTGATAGAACATCAGCTCCTCGCTGTGGCGGTAGTATTCCTCGCATCCGTAGTGGGAGATAAAGCGGGCGGAGTAGTAGTTCGCCGTCAGCTCAGTTACGATCAGAAGCTGTTCCTGTCCCTCCTGCCACACCTTTTCCGCAAAGCCAAAGAGCCCGGAGAGCATGGACACGCCGAGCTTTGCCTCGTCCTTCATGGCCTTCACCATGGAGTCATAGTCTGCCTTGATGGCGGCAAAATCGGATCTCCGCTCAATATGCCGGGTGAGGAATTCCTTCATCCGGTCGTAACGCTGCTGTCCGTCACGGTTCAGCGCGCCCCTTCTGCGGTCCCGGCTGTATCGCTTATCCAGCTCCGAGAATTCATCACTGATGTCGGCCCCGGCCTTGACCCGCCTGAGAATGTCCAGAAGTCCCGTCACCGTGTCCTCGGTCGTCACGACCCTGCGCAGGGTCTCGTTCACCGTATCCAGCAGCAGACCTATAAGGCTCAGGCGCTCATCGAAGTCCGCGTCCTTTGCCCGCCGGATGATGCTCTCATCCGCATTACCGGAGAGAATAGAGCCGATCTGATAATCGGACTTATACTTGTTGAAAAGGTCATAATAGGCGATAAAATCATCTGCCACTGCCGGGATGCGCACATACTGGCCCACAAGTGCCCTGTCAACAGCTATGCCCTGCTCCTCATAGAGCTTTATCATCTCACTCAGATCCACCCAGCCCCGGGCAGTAATGAACTGCTTTCCGTCAACGGCTGTCTCAATGCGGTAGAAATTCTGCTTTCTGGCGTCGAGATAGGTGGTTATGGCGGCATGGACGCCCTTTTTCAGGGCATATTCCTTCCATGCGGCATAGTCGGGCTCAATGTCGATGCGCTTGAGTCTGTCCCATGTGACAATATCAAATTCTCTCGCCGCGCGGTTAAACTCGGTGGGGTTTCCGGCGGTGACAACTATCCAGCCGTCGGGCACCGCATGGCGGCCAAAGGTCTTATACTGCAAAAACTGGAGCATGGTGGGGGTGAGAGTCTCGGACACGCAGTTGATCTCATCCAGAAACAGTATGCCCTCTCTGCAGCCGGTGTCGGCGATGGTCTCATACACAGAGGCAATTATCTCGCTCATGGTGTATTCGGTCACGGTGCAGTCCATACCGTCAAAATCCCTGTGTACTATTACCGGCAGACCCAGTGCGCTCTGTCTTGTATGGTGAGTCATGGAATAGGACACAAGGCTCACGCCCATCTCATCGGCGATCTGCTTCATGATGGCGGTCTTGCCTATTCCCGGAGGTCCCATGAGAAATACAGGGCGCTGCTCCTCGGGCGGGATACGGAATGTGCCGTACTCATCTCTGGCGAAATACACCCGCATGGCGTTTTTTATCTGTTCCTTGGCCTGACTTATGTTCATAGCTCAAACTCCTCGTCAATGTCTCTGCCTGTACCCTTGGCCTTCAGCAGCAGCGCCGATAGCTGGGTCTGGTGATTTTCAAGCGCCTGCCGGAGATATTCGTCAACATTCTCCGTTTTTAGCAGACCGCCCTCCACGATCCCCGTCAGGGCGGGCACATTGTCGTTTTTCAGTATTTTCTCCATGATCAGCTTTTCCTGAGCGCGGATAAAGCTCTCGGCCCGGCGGGTCGTCTCCTCCCCGTGACGCTCAGGGCAGGTGCACCACAGCAGGGTGTATAAAAGCTCTGCCGGTGCGCTTTTCTCTTTGGGATAGCCGGGAGCCATGTATCCCTCAAGGAGCCGATAGCAGCTGCCGAAGGCGTTCTCCTCTATGGAGCACTCCGGGTTCATTACATCTGCCCTTCTGAGGCTCGCACATTCAAAGAATGCCTCCTCGCCCACAGTCCGCACATTTTTCCCGATGTATATTGAGCCGAGACCCGAACCCTGAAAAGCCAGAGGGTTTATCTGCTCCAGTCCTTCCGGCAGAGTCAGGGCGCCAAGGCTCTCGCAGAACAGGAAGGCCCCGTCCTGAATTTCCTTTACGGTGGACGGGATGTTGATCTTTTTCAGGCTGACGCAGGAGGCAAAGGCCGCCACCCCGATGTTTATCATCCCCTCGGGCAGCTCGACCTCCTCAAGGTTCTGGCATTCGGTAAACACTTCCTCCTCCATTGACCGTACTCCGGGGAGGACAATTACTTTTTTGATCCCGTCGTTCTGGGCAAACTGCTGGCTGCGAAGATATTGTGCCTCCGGATAGACAGTCAGCACTCCGTCCCGGAGCTCATATTCACATACGCCCAATTATCTCATCCTCCCGAAGTCGTATCTGCATGGCCCACGACGGCACCTCCGGCTCATAGAAATCGTCTGCGCATATGACGAACGCGGTGTCATAGCCGGGGTCGCTCTCCGGGAATACTCCCTTTCCGTCGGTGAAGTACAATAAGCCCTGCAGCTTTTTCAATTCGCCTTTTTTGCGAAGCTTCGCCACATAATTGAATACCGGGCGGAAATCCGTCTTACCCAGACCCTTTATCTCAAGTCCGTCCATGAACAGACGAAAATCGGTCTCATTGCGGATAACGGCATCCTCCCTTATCCTGTCGTCGCACTGTATAACATGCAGCTCCACGGTGTCGAAGAAGCTTTCTCTTGTGGAGAGAATGTCATAGCTGCGCTGGATGAAAGACTGGACAAGCTCGCCTTTCACGCTGCCGGAGGTGTCGATAGCGATGACAAGCTCCTTTATCCTGTTGTCCTCGGAATATTCAAGCGGCTCGATAAGCGGGATGTTTCCGTACATCTCCAGCCCGTAGCAGTAATAATTGTTGTCAAATTCCTCCTCTGAGAGCCGCATTACCTCCCCGCGCATCCCAAAGCGGCGGAGAAATTCCCTGTAATCCTGCTTCTGCCGGTTAATTATACGCAGCTCCTGAGTCAAGGCATTATCCCTGTCCTCTATTATTTCGAGCTCGGTCTGCATCCGTCTGGATACATCCTCCCATATCTCCCAGAGGTCAATATCGTCCCCGTCAATGCTCTCGTCGCCCTCGCCGCCGTACCACACGCCGTGATTGTCGCCCATAAAGGGTTCACGCTCGCGCTCCATATCCTCCTCGGTGAAGCCTCTGTCGCCCAGCCATTTATAGACCCGCTCGGCCGTAATGCCTCCCAGCTCGCTCCTGATGACAGATATGAGGGCCATCTCTCCCCTCACTCTTGAGGAGCTGACCGCGCTGCGCTCCATGTCGTTTATGGCGTACTCCACGGCCACATCACAGCTTAGGTTCCAGCGCGCTCTGTCCATGTCCTTTCCGACAAAGCCGTGGCGGAACACACAGTGCAGAAGTGTGTGGAGAAGATCTCTTGTAACGGCGGACTGCTCCGCCTTGTAGAGTGTCAGGATATACCATGGGTCGTAATAAACAAATCTGCCGTCAGACGCCAGAGACACCTTATCGCTCCGGGTGAAGCTGACTCTGGACATTGCGCGGCTCAGAAAGGGGAAATTCACCAGCAGACTGCTGCGGGAAAGCTCCATAATGCTCCCGGCCAGGGCAAAAGCCTTTTTATCCCGCTCGGGATCGGCATTTTTCCACGGCATATTCTCCCCTCCCTTCTCTGGTATAACCACACAATTATTATAGATTATAATATGGAAAAAATCAACAATGATCACGGCTCTTTTTCCCGCATATGGGATTAAGAAAACACACCCGGGGTTATCCGGGTGTGTTGGTGTCAGTTATTGACTGCGGGATCAGTTGTCTCCGTCCTTCTTCAGCTTCGGCATGAGGACCACGACCGCGGTTGCTGCCACAGCCATTGCGGCGCACCACAGGCCAAGCTCGGAGGTATCGCCGGTCTTGGGGCTGGAGGATGCCTGAGCAGTGGTCAGGATCTGGAACTTGCAGTTGGGCTCGGAGCGGTTAGCTGTTACAACGGTCAGGGTGTAGGTGGAACCTGCGACCAGCTTCTCGTTGAGGAACTTTGCCTTCAGAGTGACGGTCTTGCCGTCAGTGCTGAGAGTGTAGTAATCGTACCAAGTATTGTCAAGCTCAATGTCGCCGACAAAGACCTTGGAGATAACATCGGAGCAGACGAAGGAGAGGCTGTAGCCGCTGCCGGTGACATGCTTATCGGTGGTGACGGGCTTCAGAGTTGCCGCGACCTTGAAGGAGGTCTTGCCGTATGCGCCGTTCTTGCCGTAAACCTCGAGGATGTGAGTGCCGGGTCTCAGCTCTGCCATTGCTGCCTTGCCGATGAAGATGTAGTTATCGTAGGTGCTGTCGTACCAGAGGTTGTTGCTGACAGGGATGCTGTCGATCTTGATGCTCTTGATGGGCTCCTGGGTGACATAGAAGTACTTGTCGCCGTCGCCGCTCTTCCACTCGGAGGGATCCTTCTCAACCACGGAGATGTCGCCCATGTTCTCGGAGACGGTGAGCTTATCGTTCAGAGCCAGATACATACCGTCGGAGTAGACATAGTAGAAGCTGTAGGTGCCGACCTCAAGGCTGTTCAGGAAAGCGTTGGTGAACACCAGATTGCCGCCGCCGTAAGCGTAAGCGTTGGTGGGCAGATTTACATAGCCGGAGCCGGTGCCGTACTTATAGCCGCCCTTGGAGGCGCTTGCGAAGGAGTAGAATACGGTCGTGCCGGAACCCTTGACGAAGGTCTTGGTGTTGATATTGTTGTCGGGGAACATATAGATCTTGAAGCCGGAGATTTCCTTTGCGCCGAACTTGAAGGTCACGCTCACGATATCGTTCCAGCCGGTCAGAGTTCCGGGCAGGAGAGTGACCGCGCCGGTAGAGCTGTCATAGGTGTAGTGGGTGCCCTTTGTGAGCTTGGTATTGCCGCCAACACCGTTCAGATACACATCGGTCAGTGCGCCCTTGGGGTCAACAACATAGCCGAGGCCGCTGTTGCCCTGACCCTCGCGGAAGATGTAATAGTTTGCACCGTTGGGCTGGCTCACGCTCACATCGGTGGCGGGAGTGGGATTGGACTCGGGCTTGTTGCCGTCCCAGTTCTCGATCTTGCAGAGGTTATCCTGAATGGTCGCGGTGCCCTTGTTGTTCACATAGTGGACAGTGGTCGCGCCCACGCCGGACTTGACGATCAGGATGCCGTTATTGTTGATGGAGCCGGTAAACTCACCGTTCTGGATGGTGAGGGTGTAGCCTGCGGGAACATTGATAACGCCGCCGACTTCTTCACCTGCCAGATCAAGAGTGACACTGTTGCTCAGAGAAACCGTACCGAGGTCAACAGCGGTGTCCTTATGGATGACCTCGATCACAGAGCCGCTGCCGGCCTGTGCGAAAGCCGCGGCGAAGGAGCTGACCTCCACTCCGTCTACCTTTGCCACACGGGTAACGGCCGCACCGAGCATGTTGACCTTTGGCGTCAGCTCGTCCTTGTCGGTCTGCTCGGCATTCTCTTCCGTATTGCCGCCCAGAAGCTCGCCACCGGCTGCTTCTTTGGACTCAGTCTTGACATCATCGCCGCCCAGAGGTCCGCCCAGAAGCTCGCCGCCATTGTCATTGCCGCCCAGAAGGCCGCCCTCTGCGAATGCCGTGAGGCTCATAAAGCTCACGCACATAACTGCAAGCAGAAGCATGGAAATGATCTTTTTTGCTGTTTTCATGTTGTCCGTCTCCTTATATTGCTGATTTAAATTTACCAAATAACTTAGTCGGGCATCCTTGCGATACCCATTTTCCCCCTAAATCATCTGCGTGGCTATAATGTACCACGACATTATGTAAAATGCAAGAGTTTTTTCACAAATTTTTTAATATTTTTTTCCGTTTTGTAACTTTCTCAAAAAGCATTGCGACATTCTATCGTATTTTGTCTAAACATTCTTCTTGGAAAGCTGCATATTGTGTGCGGAATTAAAAATAACTCTGCATTTTGTAAGGGGTTTCAAAGCTATCTTGAGGCGTTTTGTAACCGTTTTGTTTCTTTCTGTGCCTCTCGGTTAATAAGACGGCGCTTTTCCGTCTTTGTTCCCGGATTTTACAAATTATTTTTGTTTACCGTAAAATTATTTTAACCGCATCCGTGTTATTTCAGTTTAGCGAAATTGATGGCGTCGATGATATAGTTCACATCGTCCTCCGTGACGGAGAAGTCTGTCTCCAGCTTGGAGATGGTCATGCTGTCGGATTCATCGGCGGGTCTGACTCTCCAGTGGTCAACGCTCATATCCAGGATCACATAGCCGTTTTCAAGATAGGCGTATGCCACGGCCTGTTCATTGTTCTGGGAGATCGAGACCTGGGTGCCGTCGGCTGCGGTGTACACTCTGGGGTCCATTGTGCCGGGATTGCTGACCGTGAAGCCTCCGACCACTCTGCCGTCGATCATCTCGTCATAGTGGGTGGAGCACAGGACGGTGTTCATTCTGCGCCCGTCCATGAGATACAGGTCCGCAACGCTCTGGAACGAGGCATTGGAGAAATACACATAGTGGTCTATCTCCGGCTCCCGGGCATACACATCGCCCTTTGAAACGGCGTCCGAGAGCTGTCGATGGAGAACGCTGTCCTCCGCCTCGCCGAAGCCGCCGGAGCTGCCCTCCTCTTTTCTGAGCTTCAGGCCGTACTTTGCCGCGATCTCCTCCAGCTTTGCGGCGTCCTCCTCATCCTGAACATTGTAAATATAATAGTAGTCGCCGTAGCCCTCTGAAAGAATCTGCTCCTCGGTATATTCCTGATAGCACAGGAATTCACCCTCTGAAACGGTCACGGCGCTGCCGGTATCGGGCACCTTCGTGATCTCTCCGATGACCTGCCCGGTTATGGGGTCTATCGCATTTGACGCCGTATCCGCACCGAAGCTCCAGTGGGTAAGAGTATAGGTGCCGTCTTCGTTTTCTGTCACATCCGTGCCGTCAAACTCACCGTCGCGCATAAGGAACTCGGTTAAGGAAGGCATTGTCTCGTCAAAATATGCCCGTTTTTTCTCCTGCTTCCAGGTGTTCCACTCCTCAAGGGCCTTCTGTGCGTTCCCGATCTTCTCCATCGCCCATGCCGGGCCGTCATAGCTGAGCGTTTCACTGAGATCCTCTGCCTGCTGGATGGCCACCGCGGAGCGGCTGTAATTCTCGCCGCCGGCGGTCACAGCGGTATCTGTGCCGTTATCCTCAAACGGCTCTTCCGATGCCTTGCCGTTTCCGTTGACCACCAGCAATATCACGATCACGGCCACCAGAATGACGGCGGCGACAGCTATGAGTACGGGCTTAGGGGGCTTCGGCAGATCACGGAGCGTGGCCCTCCTCTTTGCATGGGATCGGCGGGAGGAGGCGCGAGGCCGTCTCACAGGCTCCGGCTCACTCAGGAATGGCTCCTCCGCAAATTCCTCCTCAAAGGTCAGCTCCGGCTCGGCCGGTGCAGTATCTTCCTCCGGCTGTGCGTCGCTGTCTTCAGGTTTTTCCGGTTTTGGCTCCTCCGGCGGGAGGAAGTCCTCAAATCTCAGTGTTGACTCCGGAAAGACAAGCTCGATTTCGGGCTTGTTCTCTGCCTCCTCCGTCTCTTCCACGGCAGGCGCTTCTGCGCTCTCCGCCTCATCCTCGGTGGCTTCAGGGCCGGGTATTTCTTCCGGCACAGGCTCTTCGGTCTCTTCCGCCTCCCGGGTCACAGGCTCCCGCTCCGCCGGAGCTTCTTCCTCAGGGGCGGCGGTCTCGGGCGGTCTGCAGCCGGAGATGATGAAGCCCCACAGAGCTTCACTCTCCTCATAGCTCAGATCGATCCCGGAATATGATTTTGCAATTCTCGGATCAAGCACGTTCGCCACCTCCCGTCAAAGAGCTGAGGCATATGCGTACCGCATCCAGCATCCCCGTCATTTCCTCAGGCGTGCCGCCCAGAATGTCGGAGAGCTTTTTGGGAGTGCAGCCCTCGGCATAGAACAGGTAGGCCGCGGCCTTAAGGTCGTCAGGCAGAGAAATGAAGGCGTTCACCGTTTCATCACCCAATCCGTCCGGCTCAACGGCAATGCCGCTGTTCTTCGTGGCGATGCTGGCCTCCGTGGCCTTTCTGGCCAGCCAGTCCCGCTCCTGCGCCTTGTTACGGAATTCGATGCCCTCCTGTATCATGCTCTGGAAGGTATAGCGGGTGACAGCCATGGCCGCACGCTTGTTTCCCAGATATGTATATGCGATGCGAAAGACAGTGCTGAGATTATCCTGATATATTTTTTTCTCTTTTGTGAAGGCGATCCGCTCTTCGTTCATATCATATTAACCTCCCGTTCCAGTCTTTATCCAGTACATTCAATCCGGTGAGATAGCGCCGGATCATATCAAAAGCATGGTTTCCCGCCATACGGCGGACAAAGCTCCTTGTCCTGTGTTCGCCCAGATGCATCTCGCGGACAAATGTCCCGTCGGGGGTGTCCATGGACACAAACACCGTACCCACCGGGTTCACGCCGTCACCGTCGGGCCCGGCAAGTCCGGTAATTCCGATGCCGATGTCGCTGTCCATAATGGCTCTGACTCTCCGGGCCATCTGCTCCGCCACCTCGAAGCTCACCGCGCCCTTTTCCTCAATGAGCTGCGGATCTATACCCAGCAGCTTTGCCTTGGCCTCGTTCGTATAGGTGACGACTCCGCCCTTGAAGAACCGGCTGGCGCCGGGAATATCGGTAAATCTCTTGGCCGCGTGGCCTCCCGTACAGCTCTCGGCGGCGGAGAAGGTCATGTGCTTTGCCTTCAGTGCCGCAAACGCGGCCTCCTCGACCGTCTCAATATCCACGCCGTAGGCGAAATCTCCCAGCTTTGACAAGACCTCGGCCATGACCGGGCTTATCATCTCCTCGGCCTCCCGCTCGGTCTTTGCCTTGGCTGTTATCTGCACAAGGCAGTCGCACTCCTTGGCGTAGGGGGCCATGGTCGGATTTGTCATCCGGTTCATTTCCTCGGCGAACATATCGTCCACCCTGCTCTCACCGATGCCGAAGATACGGACAGAGTGAGATACTATCGTCTCGTCTGACAGCTTTCTCAGATAAGGCACGGCGCAGGAGCGGAACATGGAGCTGCACTCCTTGGGCGGGCCGGGGAGCATCACGACCACCTTCCCCTCCGCCTCGAAGCCGCAGCCGGGGGCAGTTCCCCAGTTATTGTGAAACACTGTGCAGCCCTCGGGAAGCATAGCCTGACGGTAGTTGTTCTCAGTAAATTTACGGCCGGGGTTTATATATTCGTAGAGCCCCTCCCGCTCGGCCTTGTTTTCAACCAGCCTCAGTCCGAAGCTGTCAGCCAGTATCTCCTTTGTGAGATCATCGCAGGTGGGTCCAAGACCGCCGGTGGTGATAATTATATCCGCCCTGCCCTTTGCGATCTCCACGCAGTCGCGCAGACGCTGCGGATTATCTCCGACAACGGTGTGATAGCGCACATTGATGCCCATTTCTGACAGCATCTCGGAGATATCCCGGGCGTCGGTGTTGGTCACATGGCCAAGCAAAAGCTCTGTGCCCACCGATATTATTTCGGTGTTATATACTCTCTGTGTCACTGAGATCGATCCTTTCAATACCCGCCAGAGCCTCACTGACAAGTCCCTCTATATCAAGGACGCTCTCAGCGGCCTCCACATCGGAGACCTTGGGTCTGGTGCGCGGATGGCGCGGGGTGAAGACGGTGCAGCAGTCCTCATAGGGCAGAATAGAGGTCTCGAAGGTGCCGATCCTTCTCGCCCATACGATGATCTCCTCCTTATCCATGCCGATAAGAGGCTGGAGCACCGGCAGATGACATACCGCCTGAGTGGAGGCCATGGCTTCCATAGTCTGGCTTGCCACCTGACCCAGATTTTCGCCGGTAACGATGGCCTTGGCGCCGTTGCTCTCGGCTATGTGCTGGGCGATACGCATCATAAACCGGCGCATGATAAGGGTGAAATACTCCTCGGGACATTTGTCCCGTATCTCCTCCTGAATGTGGGTAAAGGGTACCACCTCAAGAGTCATCTTTCCGCAGTAGTCGCAGAGCAGGTGTCCCAGCTCGATGACCTTGTCCTTAGCCTGCTGAGAGGTGTAGGGGAAGGAGAAGAAATGTATGGGAATGAGGCGCACGCCCCGTTTTGCGATCATGTATGTGCTCACCGGGCTGTCAATACCGCCGGAGAGCAGGGTAACTGCGGTGCCGTTGGAGCCAACGGGCATACCTCCGGCTCCGGGCACGGGAGAGGCATGGACATAGGCCGCCAGATCGCGCACCTCGATATGCACGGTCAGCTCCGGGTCATGCACATCCACAGCCGTGTCGGGATATGCGTCGCTGAGCTCTCCCCCCACATACTGACTCAGTTCGATGGAGGACATGGGGAACGCCTTGTCGGAGCGTTTGGACTCCACCTTGAAGCTTTTTGCCGAGAGCATATCGTCCCGGAGGTATTCCACGGCCAGAGCGGCTATGGCTTCCTTTGTCTTCTCACATCCGGCCGCACGGACAAGGCTGATAACTCCGAAGACCTTCTGCAGCGCCTCAAAGGCCGCATCCATATCTTCATCGTCTGTGTTGGCCTCCACATAGACAGTTGACTGGAGGCAATAGACTCGGAAATTGCCGATTTTGGACAGTCTGCGGCGCACATTGGCGCACAGCTTCTGTTCAAAGCTCCTTCTGTTGAGACCCTTGAGGACGATCTCTCCCAGTTTCAGTAGAATAATATCTTTCATATAGTCACCTGTAAACAATATTATGTTAAGTTATAATACC
>JAZUJF010000212.1:0-2627 GCA_045642585.1 Candidatus Limivicinus sp. | reverse complement strand
GCGGTTATGCCTGCGCGCTCGATAGCGGTCAGCAGCGGCTCGTCGGCGGAGGCAGCGATATTGAACTCCTCGCCGTACTTGACGACCTTGAGATTGAAGGTCCTGCCGCGGATCTCCTCGGGATAGCCGGGCTGATTCCAGGGATCCTTAATGGCGCCGAACATCTCTCGGCGGACAAACTTCCGGCGCAGACCCAGCTTTGCGATCTCGCCGTCGAGGAAGTTGTACATGGCCTGTGGGCCGCACATGAAGATGCTGTACTCGCCGTCGCCGCCGTACTTTTTGATGAGCTCGGCTGTGATGAAGCCGTGCTCGTAGCCTTCCTTTTCCTCGTCGGAGAGCACATGGACAACGTGTACCTTGCCGCACTGGGCGCACACCTCGTCCAGCTCCTTCTTGTAGACTATGCCCTCTGCCGTGCGGGAGCCGAAAAGTATGGTCAGATCAAAGTCCTCCAGACCGTCACGGATGGCATAAGCCATACCCATGAACGGGGTGATGCCGGAGCCTCCGGCCAGAGCCACTACCTTCTTCGCGTCGCGGAGGCCCTCATAGTAGAGATGACCCTGCGGCCCGGAGATGGTGACCTTCTGACCGACCTGCCAGTTGTCCTGAATGTAGGGAGAGACGAAGCCCGCGTCATCACGCTTCACGGTGATGTTGTACTCGCCGCGCTTTGCCCACTCGGGGGAGCCGCAGAGAGAGTAGGAGCGGGTGGTGACGGTGCCTCCGATGGCGATAGAGACGGAGACATACTGACCTGCTCTGTAATATGCCAGAGGGCTGCCGTCGGGAGTCTTTAATACTATGGTCCTGGCATCGGCGCCGTTCTGACGGATCTCGGAGATAACGACCTCCTGCTTCGCGGGATGGCGTACCTTTGCCTTCTCATTTGTGGTAAGAGTCTTGGGCAGAGGCGTTGCGGGAGAAGCCTGAATTGCCTGCTCGCGGACTTTGGGCATATTCTTGAACTTCAGCATGTCAAGCTTTCCGAAAAGACCTACTTTGTAATTCAGTTCTGACATTGTCTCAGCCCTCCTCTTCTTTCTTCATTTCACCAAGAGTGATCGACGCCATCTTATCTCCGCTGAATATGGCGGAGTTGTAGCCGTCGCCGCGGATACTGGATGCTCCGACGAATTTCAGTCCCTTGACCGGGAACTCCGTCCCCAGCATCATCATTCTGGGCATCATGTTGTCCCAGTCCTTCAGCTCGTAGCCGTAGGCTGCGCCCTGAGGAACATTGACATAATTGCACATGGTCCAGGGTGTTGCGATCTCGATCTCCTCGATGTATGGAGTAATAACATAGCCGGTGCGCTCCTCGAAGAGCTTTATAAGCTTTGCCGCCAGCTCCTGCTTTGTCTTCACATAGTCCTCCTGAGAGACATTTGCCCAGTCGTCGTCCATGAAGGTGCTGGTAAGGGAGATGACGCAGGTGCCCTCGGGGGAGAAGTTCGGGTTGACCACATTGTAGCAGACGGAGACCTGGTTGCAGTTAGTGGCGATCTTCTTGCCGTCATTGTATTCTTTTACGGTGTCGGCGGAGGTGGGGAGGAAGATAGTGTAGTCGTGTATACCCAGCTCCTCGGCAGTCTTATCCAGACCCATGTAGACCACAAACATACGGGCGGAATAGGTGCGGGCGTTGGCAAGCTTTACCATTCTCTCGGGCACTACCTCGGGCGGGCACATAGTCGCGTAAACCATAGTGGGGTTTGCGTTGCAGAGGATGTGCTTTGTCTCTACAGTGCCTCTGTCGGTCTGTACGCCGCACACAGCCTTGTTGTCGTCGAAGAGTATCTTCTCGGCGGTGCAGTTGAACCATGTCTCTCCGCCCATGGCGCGGAAGCGCTCCAGCATACCGGTGGTGAGCTGATGGCTTGTCTTGGCGGGGATCCACGCGCCGTGATTGACGTAGAGCCACAGCATATTTACATACTGCAGGAAAGAGACATGATCTGCGTCAACGCCCAGATAGCCCCAGTAGGTGTTCATAATGTCCTGCGCGAGAGGGGGCATCTTCATAGCCTTGAAGACCTTGTTGACCGGGTAGCTTCCCAGACGAAGGAAGTTGGGGAAATGCTCCTGCATATACTTGGGATCGGTCTTGCCGTTCACGCTGAGGGAGTAGTCGCCTGCCTCGTGGAATTCGGTGCCCAGGTCGAATATGTCCTGAATTGACTTGCGGCAGCCGGGAACATACTTCTCCATTGCGTCCACAAAGGCTTTAACGCTGCAGGGCAGAGTGGCGTCAATATGTGTCTTGCCGTCGCTTGCGGTGGTGATCACGCGGAAGTTGTCGGGAACCATGAGCCAGTCGCCCTCTGTGCCAAAGGTGTCCACAACGGTCTTGCGGCAGCCGCCGGGATTTTCGGCGGTACCCCATTCACATATCTCGTGCAGAGCGGTCTCAAACTCGAAACGGCCTCTGCGGAAGCTGGAGGCGCAGCCTCCGGGAAGATTATGGCGCTCTATAAGGAGCGTCTTTTTGCCGGCATAGGCCATTCTGCAGGCCGCTGCCAGACCGCCGTTACCTGCGCCGATAACAACGGCATCATATTTTGGCATATCTGTTCCTCCTTGAAATCAGTGGTGTTACCACAGTAATCCTTATAATATATTAG